>NZ_JAVETM010000012.1:0-84979 GCF_034006065.1 Desulfobotulus sp.
GGGGGGGGCGGTGTGGCGGGTTTGACCTGGGTGAGCTTGATGGAGATGTCTTCGAGGAGTCCAAACTTGGCGGTCTGATTCTCCATGAGCTTTTCCATGAGAGGGGCCAGGGACTCGCAGGCGGTGTTGCCTTCCACCTCCATGGACAGGCGGGCGAGAAGTTCATGGTTGAGGCTCTGGGATTCGAGAATGTGGGCCGTGAGCAGGGCCTGATCCGAGAGGCGCTGATCCACCCTCGTAAGATCTGCTTCACGCACCAGAAGAAGGTTGTGCGCGCAGCCGGAAAGAAGAAAGAGGGGCAGACACCATGCAAAGAGGTTTTGCCTGAGAGATAAGAAGAATTTGTGTAAGTACGCAAGGGATCGGGTCATGGGGGCTGTCTTGGCCAGGTAATGGGGGATCATGGGTGTGGGTTCGGACTTTCCTGAAAGAAAAGCAGGGTTGGGTTTTTGCGGATCAGGGCACATTTTCAGCACTTCAGGGGATTTCCAGGACCAGGCCCACAGGGCAGTGGTCGGAACCCATGAGTTCGTTTTCAATGAAGGCATCCCGGAGCCAGCCCCTTTCTACGATATTTCGGGAAACAAGGCAAAGGTCAATGCGCCAGCCTGCGTTGTTTTTACGGGCATTGGACCGGTAAGACCACCAGGAGTAGCGGATGGTATCCGGATAAAGATAGCGGAAGGTATCCACCCAGCCCTCGCTCATGAGGCGATCCAGCCAGTCCCTTTCAATGCGCAGGAAGCCTGAGGTGTTGGCATTGGCTTTGGGATGCTTCAGGTCCACCTCATTGTGGGCCGTATTAAAGTCTCCGCAGACAATGACAGGTCTTCCGTTTTGACGCATGGCGTCGGCATGGCGGAAAAAAGTCTCATAGAAGCGGAGTTTATAGTCAAGGCGCTCTTCGCCCATCTGGCCATTGGGAAAATAGACATTGAACAGGGTGAAGTGTTCAAAATCCAGCTGATTGACCCGGCCTTCGTCATCAAATTCCGCAATCCCCAGATCCGTTCCCATGGAAAGGGCCTGAACACGGCTGTAGGTCATGACACCGGAATATCCCTTCTTGTTTCGGCTGTAGCCCCAGACCTGATGGGGATAACCCGCAAGGGTGAGCATTTCCGGGCTGCGCTGAGCTTCCTGGAGCTTGGTTTCCTGAAGCATGAGAATATCTGCGTCCAGGGTTTTAACCGAAGATGCAAAATCCTTTTGCCATATGGCCCGGAGGCCATTGACATTCCAGGAAACAATACGGAGCGTTTTTCCCACCGTTTCTCCCTTGTGTCCTCAGGTCTTCAGAATGAAAGGGGGAGTGCCTGCGCACTCCCCTCAATCGGTTTTCAGTAAAGAATGGCTTCGTCCACGTCCGCGAGACTGGCGCATCCTGTCATGACCATGGCCTGCTTGAGCTCCATGCGGAGCTGCCGGATATAGGTGGTCACCCCTTCTTCCAGGCCACCGCAGGCGGCAATGGCAAAGGGTCGGCCGATGAGTACGGCGTCAGCGCCCAGAGCCAGCATCTTCAGGATATCCACGCCGCTGCGCACCCCCCCATCAACGAGGATTTTGAGGCGGCCTTTGACGGATTCGGCAATTTCCGGCAGCACATCGGCGGAGCCGGGCGTCATGTCCAGCACCCGGCCGCCATGATTGGAAACCACGATGGCATCAGCTCCGGCGTCCAGGGCCAGCTCCGCCTGATCCGGGGTCATGATGCCTTTGAGTATGAAGGGTCTTCCGATATATTTTTTGATTTCCCGGAGTTTTGTCACGGATTTTGCGGATACGGGGCGGCCCATGAGCCTCAGGGTGATGAGACCTGCGGCGTCAATGTCCATTCCGATGGCAAAGGCCTGGGTGCTGAGGGCTTTGTCCAGCTTTTCATAGAGTTCGGCATCTTCCCAGGGTTTGATAAAGGGAATGGCCTGACCAGCGGCATCCCGGATGGCTTCAAAGCCGCACTGGGAAATTTCCGGAGGAACGCCGTCTCCCGTACAGCCGATGATGCCTTCCTTGCGGCATCCATTGACAATGGCATGGATATAATCGGCCTCGGGAACCGCACCGCCCATATTATAGGAAATACCACCAATGGGAGCAGCCAGCAGGGGCATGTCCAGAGGAATACCGAAAAGCTCCGTGCGGGTGTCAGGCTCGGTCACCCCATGAATGAGGCGCATATTGAGGCGGAGATCCGAAAGGGCTTCGCTGTTGGCTCGAAAGGCTTCACCGGTTCCGATGCCCCCCATGCCGGGCACGCCGGATGCGCAGTTTTTGCCATTACAGATGGGGCAGACGCGGCAGTAGCCGGTCATCCTTTCCCTTGCGTTATCCTTTATGGTTTTCATGGAAGGCCTCCTGAATACGGATGGGGTTGGATCGGAAAACGCGGGCAGGCCGGATATCCCCCGACCTCCCATGGCTTTTTCAGGACTATCTGCTAGCACTCCCATGAATAAAAAGCAAATCCTCCCATCATGATCCTTTACTTGAGGCGGAAAGACTTTTGGGCTAAAGAAGGAATGCGCTTATTCTTTAAACCCGGATGTGCGGGAGCCTTAATTCTCATGAAGACGCCCGGGCAGGGGGCTGGTTCTGCTGCCGGGACGGATGGAACTTTTTTAGCATATGGGGCGGGAACGTGTTCATTTTTACGAAAAAACAGCTTTACAAAGGCATGGATAAGGCCTTTGACCAGATTAAGCATGGGGTATACCGCAGGCTTGAGGCGCGATACTCCAAGGAAATGCAGATGGAAAAGGAAAAGGCGGGTTTGCTGGCTGCGGCCGTGACCAACCGACTTTTTTCCCTGCCCCCGGCCAGTGAGGAAGGGCGTCGTTTTCTTTCCGAGCATGAGGGCCGGGTGCGCAAGGCCACGGAAGCGCTCAAGGGAGATGGGGAAATTCTCCATGCCGTGACCCTGTCCCTGCGGCATCGTCAGAAGCTGCTTTTTACTCTGGTGGATGAGGGCAGGGCTTCGGGTGCGGCCATCAACAGGCCCCTTGATAATCTGATGAAAATGGGGCTCATGGGGGATGTTCGTGAGCTTTCGGAGCCCAAGGCTTTTTTGAAGTTTGCGCGTAAGTTTCTTCAGAATAGCCCGGAATGACAACAAAGGGATTTTCCATGGCGGCTCCGGAAACGGTTTACCACTACACCACAGGCAAAGCCCTTGGTGCCATTTTACGCTCAGGATTCCTTGAACCTTCTCCTTCCTTTTCAAGGGCCACGGAAAAACCTGTGGTCTGGTGTTCCATACGCAAAGATTGGGAACCCAGTGCGGCCTGCATCCAGACCTTGCCGGATGGCCGCGTGATCCGCAGGACAAAGGAGGAGATCCGGAAGCAGGAGGGGGGGCTTGTGCGCATCGCTCTTCTTGCCGATGCACGGATGTTCCATTGGGAGCAGTACAAACGCATCAGCCGTATTTCTCCCAAGCATCTGCGCATCTTAACCCTGTTTGCCCAGGGATGTGGTGCAGATCCCCAGGATTGGCGGGTGTCATTTCATCCCCTGCCCGCAAGGTTCTGGGCCTGTGTGGAAATGGAGGATGCCCGGACCGGGGTCTGGCAGCCCCTCTCCCTGAGAACAGGAGCGGACCTGGCTTCCTTGCTGCGTGAGATCCGAAGCTGTCTGCCCGCCATGGGAGAAGGGCAAAGAGTACGCCTGCATACGCAACTGGAGAGGCTGGGGGCCTTCTGGGCCAGGGGCGCATGAAAAATGAAGGATTTCTCTTGGCTGGCGGCTTAAAAAAATGCTGACAGGATGAAAAGAAACGGGGCGGATCTCCTTGAAGGGGATCCGCCCCGTTCTCATTGGGGCTTGGGCCGAGAGGGCCGTCTATCGGCCATGGTGGGTTGCAAGATAGTCAATGAGCAGGATCTTTTCCGCTTCCGTCAGTGTGGCGCCTTTGCCCATCATGCGGTTGACGGTTCGTTCCCATTGGCGTTTGTCTTTTTGGGTGCGTGTCACTTTGTCGACCCCGTGGCAGACGGCGCATCGGTTTTCGAGAATCGCCAGTCCCTCTGCTGGGGTTGCATCCACGGTTGGTGATGCGCTGGCAGGTCCCATGGAAAGGAGCAAGAGGGCGGATCCCAATGCGGGAAGGGCAAAAGTCAGGACGTTTTTTCTGAGCATGATCCATCTCCTTATTCTGGAAGGATTTTTGGGGAAAACCAAAACAACTCAGACACGATTCAGGTGGCGCGCCAGCCGGGAAAGGCCTTCTTCCCTGGAAATGAGGGGAGTATAACCCGTATCCCGGATAAGGTTTTCAATATCAAACCAGTGGGCGGTGGTCATTTCCTTCACGGTGAAGGTGGTGAGTATGGGTTCTCCCGGAAGATGAAGAACACGATAGATCGTTTCGAGAAAAAGTGCCAGCCCAAGGGCCAGTTTCAGGGGAATCCGTCGGGTTACGGGAGGTTTGCCTCCGGCTTGTAAAATGGCATCCACCATGTCCCAGAGGGGAGTGGGGCTGTTGTCGGAAACAAAATAAATGCTGCCGGAAAGGTGTGCTTTTTCAGCGAGGGCCTGGTCCGCAAGAAGATGAGCCTGGGCTGCATTGTCGATATAAACGGTGTCAATGAGGGGGTTGCGGGGGCCGATGCGCGCAAGGCGCTTGGCCCTGGCAAGAATCCTTGGGACAAGATGGTTGTCGCCCGGCCCCCAGATGAGGTGGGGCCTTAAAATCATGCAAGCGAGGCCTTTTTCCGCAGCTTCCCTTACTTTTTTTTCCGCCTCTGCCTTGGTTCTGGGGTAGGCTGCGCTGTAGCTTGCCGGGTAGGGGCAGGCGGCATCGACACCTTCCATATCCTTGCCGTTGAAGACCACCGAAGGCGAGCTTGTGTGGATGAGGCGAGCGCCCGCAGATCGGCATGCGGCGATGACATTTTCCGTACCGTCCACATGGATGCTGCGATAGACCTCTTCAGGTCCCCATACCCCGGCAAGGGCTGCGGTGTGAAAAACCGTATCCACGCCTTCGGCGGCCCGCATTACTTTTTCTGGGTCGCGGATATCGGCCTGTATCCAGGCAAGATTTTCTTTTGTTTCAGGAATTGCTGTTTTTCCCCTGGCGAGTATGCGGACTTCCCAGCCCTTTTCCAGCAGTTTTTTCGTAATGGCGAAACCAAGAAAGCCATTGCCGCCTGTGACCAGCGCTTTTGGGATTTTCATCCTGCCTCCTGACGGCCCTTTGCCTGGCCCAAGTGTTTTTCCGCCCAGAGGGCGAGGGTTTCTCTGTGAATTTTGGCATTGTGACGGATATCCACGGGAAAGTCCGGGTGAAAGAGGAGATGGCGGATACCGGAGGTATGATCAAAGGCGCCTGCCAGTTGGAGAAGTTCGCTGCGGAGCTCCTCTTGTTTTTTGCGGCTCAGCTTTTGATTCTGAAGTTCAATGACGATGATGGGCGTTTGTTTTCCTCTGGGACCGATACCCACCAGAGCACTGCGGCGGACTTCCTTGTGGGTATTAAAAATGGCCTCACAGGGTAGGGTATAGGCTTCTCCCTGCGGAGTGCAGACTCTGTGGGATTTGCGTCCGCAGAACCAGAATCTGCCGGAATTGTCCTTCCAGGCCAGATCGCCCATGCGGTGCCAGAATCCCTTGACATCCCTGATTTTGGCAAGGCGGTCCGCCTGGGAATTTTCAAAATAGGCGGCGGTGACCATGGGGCCTCTGGCGATGATTTCTCCGATTTCGCCCTCGGGAAGTTCTGTGGCCTGGTCGAGGGTTTCAATGGCCTCGTCGGTGATGGCAATGATGCGGATTTCAACGCCTCTGAAGGGTCTTCCCACGCAGATGCCCATGCCCTGATCTGTGAAAGAACGTGTTTCCGAGAGAATTTCTGCGGCGGTGATGCCCATGAGGGGCACCGCTTCCGTTGCGCCATAGGGTGTATGGAGCAGGGCCGGATTTCCGATCACAGGCACAAAGGACTGAAGAATGTCCGATCGCACAGGCGCGCCTGCGCAGACCACCCGTTTGAGGCTGGGAAGGCGTATGCCTTCCCGGCTTCCATAACGCCCCAGGCGGTCGAGGAGGGCCGGAGAGCAGAACATGGTGGTAATGCCATGGTGACGGATGGCTTCAAGCAGCGGCCTTGGGTCGGCTTTTCCCGGTTTTGTGGGGTCCATTTCCGGTATAAAGGCCGTTATGCCCAATGCGGGATCGAAAAGGGCAAACAGGGGGAAGGTGGGGAGATCCCGATCTTCATCGGTAATTTCAAACTGCTGGCGCAGGGTCTGGATCTGGGCCCGGAAGTTGCCGTGGGTATAGCAGACCCCCTTGGCAGGCCCCGTACTGCCCGTGGTGAAAAGAATGGCAGCCAGGGTTTCCGGTTCACAAGGGGCCATTTCAAAGCCTGTGGCTTCGGAGGTGAGAAGGCCGTCGAGACTCTGGATACCGGAAAAAGGCAAGGAAAGGGTACTCACCCGATGGCGTACATGGGAAAAGGCTCTGGGAAAAAGCCTGCTGAAAAGGTGGGCCTTGGGAATACCCACCAGGGCCGTGGCCTGGGTGGAGGCCAGGCAATCCGCCATGCGGCGGAGACCCATGCCGGGATCCACCACCACAGGCACGAGTCCTGCCTTGAAAAGAGCGAAGGTAAGGATGAAAAAATCCCTGCCCGGCGGTACCATGAGCACGGTGCGGGTGCCGGGTGCCAGGCCCATGGCCTGAAAACCTGCGGCGGCTTTGGTGCTTAAGGTATCAAGCTGGGAAAAGGTGAGCTGGGTGGTGCGCAGATGGCCTCTGACACTTTTACCCGCAGGCATGACCAGGGCGCGTTTATGGGGCATGCGTGCGGCATTTTCCGTAAGCATGCGGGCGATGTTGGCGTTTGCCATTTGAAAAGACCTCTGGAAAAGGGGTTGGGGTGAAGCCGCGCACTCAGGAAGGGTTCCATGGCAGCCATTGGAAGAGACGATCCAGCCTGCCGGGCTGGGTTTCAAAGGGGTCTGCGCTGAGGCGCAGGGTTTTTTCCCGTGAAAGGGTGTGGGTGGTGCGGAGTTCCGAAGCCAGGGTAGCGGCTTCAAGTCGGATGGCTTCCTCGCCCTTGGCCGCATTGACAAGGTGGGTGACATACAGGGCCTGCAGGGCGCTCTGAATCCTTGTGATGGTGGTTTCCACCTCCCGCTTCAGGCTTTCCCACTCCCGAATTTCTGTCTGGGGAATGCGTCTTTGCTCGGGGAATCGGGTGGCGATGGCTTCAATGCGCAGAATTTCCTCCTTGATGAGGCGAAGTTCCGCGTTAAGTCCCCTCAGGGCCTGATAGCTTTCGGGAAGATACTGCCAGGTAAAGGCCAGAAGCGCATCATCCATGGTAAGATGTTCAAAGACTTCAGCGGGGTAGATGGCGGGTTTTTCTTCGTTGCTGGGGAGAAGAAATAAAATGGCAAAGGCGCCGACCACAGCCAAGAGAAAAAGAAGAAGGGAAACCAGGAAGATCTTTTTTTTCGATCTTCTGGGTGGCGGAGGCGGTGGGGGCGGGGGTTCCGGCGTGTTTTTCCTGCCCTTTACTTTCTGGGGTTCCTTGGTCTTGGCGCTGCTGTCTTTTTGCAAGGGTAAACCTTTCAGGATCCTTGGTGGCTCAGAAAATCTTTCAGTATGGTCATGCAGGCCTGGGTCTCATCCTCAAAAAGATAATGACCGGCCTGGGGAAAACTGTGACAGACCGCTTCCGGAAAATGTTGTTTCCAGAGATCCCGGTATTCTGTGTCAAAGACAAAATCCTTTTCTCCCCAGAGAAGGCATTTGGGGATGGGGGCGAGCAGAGGCAGGTTCTTTTCCGCCCAGGCCACAGCCGCATAGGCGGAATCTTCCGGTTTCAGGGGGATGTCCTGTACAAAGGCCAGGTGAGCCCTTCTGTGGGCGGGTCTGCCATAGGGGAAAAGGTAGGCTTTGCGAATGACTGGATCCAGGCCTTTTTTAGAGCAGAACCAAAGTGCTGCCCTTGCAAAGAGATTGAGACCAAGGATGGCTGGGGCGGCGATGGGAAGAACATCCCGGCCCAGCCGAATGCGCAGGGGCAGTTTTTTGTGCGCGGGTTTTAAAAAACCTGCGGTGTTGGTGATGGTGAGGCTTAAGATCCGATGCGGTTGCCGCAGGGCCAGAAGCGTGCCGATCATTCCCCCCCAATCGTGTACAAGGAGGTGAAGGGGTGTGCCCGGTGCAACGGCTTCAAGAAAGGCTTCCATATCTGAAACCCGCTGCATGAGGGTGTGGGGATGTTTTCCGGGATGGGGTTTGTCCGAAAGCCCCATGCCGATGTGGTCCGGAGCCAGCACACGGTATTGGGGACTCAGGGTCTTTACCACCTCCCTGAAGTAAAAGCTCCAGGTGGGATTGCCATGGAGACAGAGTACCAGGGGACCCGTACCCTCATCGACATAGTGCATGGCAAAGCCGTGGACCTGGGTGAAGTGGGAGGAAAAAGGGTACAGATTCTGGAGAAAGGGAGGAGCGACTTGCATGGGAAGATCCTTACCAGTCAAGGGCCAGGAGCAGGCAGTTGAGTCCGGAGCCAATGCCCAGAAACCCGGTTCTGTGGCCGGGCTGAAGAAAGCCCTGTTCTGCGGCGACGGCCGCTGTGATGGGCAGGGATACGGTGCCCATATTACCGAGAAAGGGGAAGGTGGGGTAGTCTTTTTCCAGAGGAATGCCAATGGCCTTTAGTACGGTTTCCCGGTGGGCTGCGCCCACCTGATGGCAGATGATGCGATGGAGGTCTTCCCGATCCAGGTTCAGGGTTTCAAGAAAGGCCCTGAAGGTCTGAACCCCGAGGTCCACACCCTGACGGAGTACGGCTGCGGCGTCCGTGCGCATGCGCATGGGCGCGGAGGCGGGAATGCCCGTGTCCGGTCCCCAGATGCATAAGTCATAGCAGGCGCTTCTGTTCCGGACTACGCCGCCGAGAAGGGCATGGCCCGAAGGTCCGCAGTCTTTTTTTCCGAGAACGATGGCCGCAGCCCCGGAACCGCCGGTGAGCGTGGCCAACCCCTGGGTGAAGGTTTCCATGGTGGGACGGGCCAGCATGGCTTCCATGGTAAGGTCCATGATCTGGCGGGAGGACTCGCAGGCCACCACCATGCCGCTACGGATGCGGCCTGCTTCAATGGCATCGGCCACAAGGAGTGTGGCATTGATCATGCCGAGGCAGGCATTGGAAAGGTCAAAAAGGTGGACATGGTCGGATAGGCCCAGGCCCTGAGCCACGGCGCAGGCTGTGGCGGGTTCCAGATTTTCCCGGCACACGGCGGCGTAAATGAGCATATCTATGTCTTTAGCCCGCATTCCGGCCTGTTCCAGGGCGGATCTGCCTGCGGCAATGGCCCCATGGGACAGGGGCATGCCCGGATCCCATTGCCTGCGTTCCTGAACGCCGGTGAGAGCTTCGAGCTGTCCCGGCCTCAGCCGGAGTTTTTCATATAAGGGGGCAAGGCGCACTTCAATCTCTTCGGAGGTGAGAACATGGGAGGGAAGTTCATAGCCGATGGCCTTGATGTCAACGCAGGTGTAATGCAAGGAAGCCTCATCAATCCTGGCCTGGATTCAGGCAGAAAGGTGCGCGGTCAGCAGGTCAGGAGGGAGCCTGCGCTGGGTTCGGAGCGCGGTTGGGTTTGGGCAGCACGCTGAATATGGGGAGTTTATAGCTTGAGTCTCGTTTTTTGGCAAGGCAGGGTGAAAGGGAAAAGGCAGGGTATATTTTTTTGGAGAAACAAAAAATATTTGACAAATAAACTATGGTTAGGCAAAAAGCTTCAGGTTGATAAATTTTAGCACCGGAGGAATAACATGCGAGCCCGCGCCGTACAGACTGCCATTGAAACCCTTGTCACCGCAGGACAGCCCCTTTACATCTGGGGCCCTCCGGGTATCGGAAAAAGTGATGTGGTCCGGGAGGCTGCCCGGGCCCTCGGCCGTGAACTGGTGGATATCCGCGCCCTGCTTCTCGATCCCGTGGACCTGAGGGGGCTTCCCCGCATCGACGGAGAAGGCCGGACTTCCTGGTCTCCGCCGGATTTTCTTCCGGAATCGGGCCGGGGCATTCTGTTTCTCGATGAGCTGAACGCAGCCCCTCCCCTGGTGCAGGCGGCCTGCTACCAGCTGGTACTGGATCGCCGCATCGGCGACTATCGCCTGCCGGAGGGCTGGTCTGTGGTGGCCGCAGGCAACCGGGAGACCGACCGTTCCGTGACCCACCGCATGCCCTCGGCCCTGGCCAACCGCTTCACCCATGTGGATTTTGAGGTGCGCCTTGAGGACTGGGTGGACTGGGCCCTGAAAGAGGGAATGGCACCGGAGGTCATTGCCTTTCTCCGGTTCAGGCCGAGGCTTCTCCATGATTTCGATCCTGGGCGCAATGAAAAGGCCTTTCCCACGCCAAGATCCTGGGCCTTTGTCTCCCGCATTCTCGATGCCACGGATGATGGAGAAATCCTGAAACCCCTTGTGGCGGGAACGGTGGGGGCAGGTGCGGCTGCGGAATTTTCGGGTTTTCTTGAGGTGTGCCGGGAGCTTCCCTCTGCGGAAAGCCTTCTTGCCGATCCCAGAGGCTGGCGTCTGCCCCAGGATAACCCCGCCCTTCTCTATGCCCTCTGCGAACTTCTGGCCAGCCATGCCAGCCCCGAAAGTTTTGTCGCCATCACGGAAATTGCCGCAGGCCTTCCCGTGGAATTTGCCGTACTCCTGATCCGGGATTCCCTGCGTAAGGATGCCTCCCTGGTGGATACGGGGGCCTTTGTGGACTGGGCCGAAGCCCATGCGGAGATCCTTGTCTGATGTCTTTTCAGGAAAGCCCGGAAGGGGCGGCCTTTCTTATCCGCAAGGCGAGAACCCGGCTCCTTCTCGATCATCCCTTTTTCGGAACCATTGCCATGGGCCTTAAGCCCATGCCCGATCCGGACTGCCCCACAGCCTGGACCGATGGCCGCATTCTCGGCTACAGGCCCGACTATATCCGCCTTCTTCCCTTTGAGACCCTGAAAGGGCTTGTGGCCCATCTTGTGCTGCATACGGCCCTTGGCCATCCTGGCCGGAGAAAGGGCAGGGACCCTGCCCTCTGGAACATGGCCTGTGACCACACCATGAACTGGATGCTGGTGGAAGCGGGGTTCAGGCTTCCCGAAGGCTATCTTGATGACCCGGAACTGCGTCACCTTTCTGCGGAGCGGGCCTATGATCTGCTTGTCAGCCGCATGGAAAAGGAGGCGGGGCAGGGCAGGGCGGAGCCCGGTTCCGGGAAAAACGGGGACGGGGAGGAAATGGAAGGCGAGGGGCCTCAGGGCGAAAGGCTTGGCGGCAGCAGTGATACGGAAGGAAGCAGCAGTGAGGGTGTTTCGGATTCCGAAGACGGCGACAGCACAGGCCACGCGGATGAAAAAAAGGAGGCTTTGGATACGGAAAAAAACGGAGGGGGTGATCCCGGTGGCAGCGGCGAGGTCCGGGACAGCGACAGCCCCGGTGAGGGCCGGGACGGAGACGCTGCGGAAAGCGCTGCCGACTCTCTGGTGGCCAAGGCCCTGATGACGGAGCGGGACTGCGGGGATCTTCCGGCCAGTCTTCTGCGCGAGGTGCGTCAGGCCCTGGAGCCGGGTATGGACTGGCGTATGCTCCTCAGCCGTTTTATCGATCAGAGTGCACGCAGCGATTATGCCTGGTCTCCGCCCAACCGCAGGTATCTGCATCAGGGCATCTATCTGCCTTCGGTGCGGAGCGAGGAAGCGGATCGCATTGTTCTTGTGGTGGATACTTCCGGCAGCATATCCGATGGGGAACTGGATCTGTTCTGTGCGGAAGTATCCGCCATCCTGACCTCCTTTGCCGGAGAGATTCTGGTGATGGGCTGCGATCAGGCCGTGGCCGGGGTTTTTTCCCTCTCCCGTTCGGATCTGCCCTTAGAACCCCTTTTTACGGGCGGGGGCGGTACGGATTTCCGGGCCCCTTTTCGCTGGCTGGAAAAGGAGGGGATTGCTCCCCGCTGCTTTGTCTATCTGACGGATCTTGCCTGTTCCCATTATCCTGAAGAGCCGGATTTTCCCGTGCTCTGGGCGGTGTGCGGGGAAGGGAGGCGTGAGGCCCCCCCGTTCGGAGAGCTTGTGTATCTGGGAGGCGTTTCATAGCGGAAAAACCCTGGGACATGTGAAAGAACGACCCTGGAACATAAGGGGCATATCATAGGGAGGAGAAGGGATGGACATTAGCTGGAAGATTCAGAAAAAACGCGGCAACTATCGCCCGGTTCTGAACTGGGTCATCACACTGGAACCTGCGGAAATGGGGCTTGGCATGGCACCTCTGGCCGTGGATACGGGCATTCCCATGCCGCCTGCGTACTGGGAAGCCCACTGCTATCCCGGCCAGAACGAGAGGGCAGGGGCGGGGCGGCAGGGAAGCTGGGAGGTGATCACCCCTTCCCACAGGTCGGGAAAGGCCGAAGGCCGCATGATTCTCCCCTGGCGGGAGGACAATCTTTATCCTGAGGTGAGTGCGGGGTTTGAGCGGGTGCGCAGCGCCATGGAAAAGGCCCTGAGTCTTGCCGTAAAAAGCCTTCCCATGGATGAAGAGGGAAAAATGACCCTGGCCGAGATGGCCCGGAAACGCCTGGCTCCGGGTCTTGTGGCCGATCGCATGCTGGCCTCTGCTATGAAAAAGGTGGCATGACGGTTCTCTAAGATGGAAGGGAGACGGTGGTAACCGGATTATTGCCTGGCAGACGATGGATGAAAGACCGGGTGACAGGATAAAAAAGCCTCTTTCAGGGAGGCTTTTTTGCGATCCAGTAGCAAAAAAGGGGTGTCCTTTTCATGCTATGCTTTCAGGCCAAGTGAAGGTGAAACAGGGGCTGGCCCCAGAATACGGTCTGTGAACCGGACATACCAGGCAGCAGACTGCACCTGGACGATATAGGCCATGGCCACGACCAAGGCAGCCTGGGCACCCTGAGGGCCAAAGGCGTTGATGGCAATGGCAAGGGCAATGGATAAGTTGCGCATAACAGAGCCGTAAATCAGGGCAATGGCGTCATTACGGGGTAGAAAATACCTGCCGACCAGGGTGCTGATGCCAAAATTGATGCCATAAATCAGTACCAGGGGCATCAGGATCAGTCCCAGCATTTCCGGGGCTTCGGCAAGGGTTCGGGCTTTCAGAGCAATGGCAACAAAAACGATACCCAGCACACCGATGGTGGAAAGCCCAGGAAATTTCGGTGCGATATCTTTTTGAAATCGTGGCTGACCACAGGCCCGGATGAGGGCGGTCTGGGTGAGAAAGCCTGCGACCATGGGCAGGAAAACGATGAAGGCGATTTGCCGGACGACCAGCGCGAAATCCACGGAAATGGACGCGCCCATGAGGGCCTGAACATAAAAAGGGGTGGCAAAGGAGCCTAAGGTCAGGCCGATGACGGTCATCTTGACAGCGGCTTCCACATTGCCCCTGGCAAAACCTGTCCAGGAAATAGTCATGCCGCTGGTGGGCACCAGTCCCGCAAGCAGCAATCCCAGGGCCATGTAGGGATGATCCGCAAAGAAAATGCGGCCCATCCCCCAGGCGAGAAAGGGGACGATGCCAAAATTCAAAAGCTGCGTGAGAATCTGGGCTTTGCTGTCGCCTCCTTCGAGAACTTTGCGGATTTTGAGGGTTACCATCATGGGATAGACCATGAGAAAGGTGAGGGGCACAATGGCCATTTTCAGTCCGTCTGCGGGAAAAAAAATTCCATAGACAAAGCCTGCCCCCATCATGACCGGAATGGCCAGAGTGAGGTGTTTGTTGATGCCAAGAACGATCCGCCACATGAGAAACTCCTGAAAAAAAGTGTATGAAGAGAGCCCGTTGGGGTAGAAGAGTGAGCGGGGGAAAAATCGTTACACAAAAAAGAGAGACAGGTTCCTTTTGGCAAAGAACCAATGAAGGGGGGAATGTGATGAAAAATCGGGTGGTGGCATTTCTGGTCACAGGTTTTTTGGTATGTGCGGCCCTTGTTTCGTACACATACGGAACAGGCAGGAGTACGGTACAGCCTGCAAGTTTTGAGTTTGTAGTGGATTGGGATGCGTCCGAAGTTTCCTTTGAGCGGCACCATGGCACAGACTGGCTGACCCTGAAATGGAGGGAGTCTGGCGACGGGGGGTGCAGTTTCTGGATCGATGAATCGGGTGTGGCTGCCAGGGCGTCAGATTTGAAAGGTCACAGATTTCGCATTCATGTGAAGGTGACATCGGAGAAAATGGAGCTTGAATCCCTAGGAGGCACAGGCTGGAAAAAGCTGAGTTGCACCCCGCTTGCAGGGGGGGAACGACGGGCGGTCGTCAATGAGTACGGAATTCGGAGCGAGGTCGTCGTGCGCTAGATTAAGACGCGCTTTTGGAAAAATGCATTTGCAGCAGTATGGGGCGGATTCATTCGAGAAAGCATAACTTTTTCAAACTTTTTTCTTTTTTTGATCCTGATAAACTGTAAAATCACGGTCAATGGTTGCAATGGTATTGATGTTCAGTTGTTCAGCCATATATACAAGGGATGAATCGGAAAAATTCATTGGTGAGTCACAATATTTTTCTGTCAGCTCTTTTAGCCTGAGAAAAACTTTATTCTGGATATCATGAATCTCAACGGCTCCTCTGCCAATCCACTCTAAAAAATCTATCTGAGCATTTCGGTTGAAACCCAATAAATAAAGTGTCTCTGTGATGGAGGCGAAGGTTCTGATAAGAGGGTCTTTATTTTGCTTGATAAAATTAACCGATTCTTGATGGTATCTGTCAGATGAAGGGAGCACCCCCCACTTGGCTGATGGCTGGTCTCTTGTTTTCGATCTTTGCTGATATTCTGCTCCCAAGGCCCCATATACTTAACAGCAGGAGCGTAGCGCCCAGCCACTGTAATGTTCCGAAGTGCTGATCAAGAAGGAAAGCCGAAAGCACCACAGCCGTGAGAGGCTCAAGCAAGGTGGCCACAGTGAGTGCCGTGGGCTTCAGTCGCGCAGCTCCCCAGCTGAAGGCAAGTAATGCGAGGGCTGCGGTGACAATGCCAAGATAGAGCAGCCATGCTTGCGGTGGAATTTCTGTCGGCCAGGTGAATGGTCGGCAAAGGGCGTATAAACTCATTACGGCGGCTGCAACCACGGTCAGACACGCTGTGGCCGGTCCAGCTCCGAGGGCGATGGAAATACGGCCACTGATCATGGAGAAGCCAGCATACAGGAGCGCCGAACCAATGGAGAAGGCAACCCCGAGCAAAGTGTTGTGCGGCCCGACACCTGCCGTAATGGTACCGTGCTGGGTGATGACCAAAACGGTACCGAGGATCGCGGCTGAAAGCACAAAAACGAGTTGCAGATCTGCTGTTTCCTGACCCCGCGCGACTGCAATGATGGCGACGATGACAGGTGGCAGGCAGAGCGCAATCAGTGTGGGAACAGCGGCACCCAATTGTTCGATTCCAAGAAACCAGAGCAATACATAGCCAGCCATTGTCACGCCCGCAAGAAGGACCGTTGTCAGCAACGGCCGCAGTCGGCTCCACGAAATGGCACGGCCAAAGACCCCAACGAGAACAACCGCGCCAATGACGAAACGCCAGAAGGAAACGTTTTCAGGGGTGAAGCCATGCCGGGCGACAAGTATATTGACAACCAGCGCGCCGGTTCCCCACATGATTCCTGCTCCACAGGCAGCCGTCAGTGCCAGTTTCGGAGACGAAGAATGGAGATGCGATGAGAGCGTTGAAGTGTCCATGGATGATATCAAGTCCTATCCTTGTATAATGCATGAAAAGGAGAACCTGCCCCGTATGGGCATGGATCCCGTGAAAAGCGAGAAAAGGGGGGGATCTCTTTTTTTGTTTATATAAGGCAGCATTTTTTATATTTTTTTCCGCTGCCGCAAGGGCATGGTTCGTTTCTGCCGGTCTTTTTGCTGGCGGATCTGCCTGCGGGTTCAGATGCCCTGCCGGGATTGTATTTCTCCTTGTCAAAAACAAAGTAGGGCTCCCGTTTTTTTGTTCTCTTCTCCTTCAGGCCAAAAGCGATTTCAATATCTTCAAAATCACCGACGATGGAATCGTCCACGCAGTTTTTTTCAAAGGCTTTTTTAATAATCCTGATGGATTCAAGGGCTTTCAGGCGAATGAGAGCATCAATGATATATCCGTTCAGTTCGGCATCATCCTCACAATGGTCCGCAAGCTGCTCCGTCAGTTTTCTGATACACACTTCTTTTTTTTCAGGATGCATTTCAGCAATACGGTGCAGACTACTGGCCGCAATACTTCTTGCATAGATGCCGTTATGTCTGTCTTTCATATACTGGGTGAGACGGGATATGGCTTCAGGCCCTATCATCCCCATGATAAGGAGCATTTCTTCAGTCACCCAGTCATCTTCTGCATCGTCCGCCATCCAGAAGATGCTTATGAGAGGTGTAATGGCCTCTTCTGCCTTAAGCTGGCCCAAGGCCCGCCATGCATGCACGGGCGCCCATACTTCAGTGGATTCCGAAGAAGAAAGGTGAAGCGCTTGGTCCGTGACCATTGCGATCAGTTCCTGAACATGATTTTTATTCAGACCCAGTTGAAGGTAATCAGGCCAATTCCTGAAATCTTGCCCCATGAGACAGGCACCGTAGGTCAGCAGCTGGCGCACAGGGTCTTTATAATCATGCAGGGCTGTTTGTTCTTTTTCCGGCGTGCCGGTGGTCATTGTATCTCCTCCATATTTTTCACCCTTCACAATTCAGAGGTCTTCCAGCAAACGGGCGATGTCCTTCGGTGTGTGAATTCAGATGTCAGAGCAAATTGATAATTTCCGCCGTACTCAAGACGGAGGCGTATTCACCGTCCAGGTTGGCCAGGGACATCGCGTGTACCTCATCCGCAGACCGCAGGACACCCCTGTAGTCCTTTTTTGCAAAAGTAAACGTAGCGTCTGATACCACAATCGTCTTAAAGCCGAGATTGCCTGCGGTGCGTGCCGTGGACTCGACCGAGTTGCTCGTACTGACACCCGCGATGACGACGTGCTTAACGCCGCGGACATGGAGCCATCGCTCCAGACCGCTTTGGATGAAGGCATCGGGTACGTTTTTTTCAATGATGTGTTCGCCTGTGATCGGGGAGAGCTCAGACTGAAATTCAACACCAGACTGACCGGGCCAGAATGGCGAGCCTGGGATCCGGGAAATATGACGAACATGGATAATCGGCCAGCCCGTCTTTCTCCATGCACTGAGCAGACAGTGGATGTTTCCCTCGGCATCTGGATTATTCCGCTCGCCTGCGTCCGGGCCACGCATGCTTCGCTGCATGTCGATCACGATCAAAGCTGTTTTGTTGTTTTTCATTCTCTGCGCTCCAAAAATGCAACAAGAGGAAATTTTCCATGTTTTCTATCAGATATTCAAGGGGAAAAAATTGAAAAGGGATCCAGATGCTTCTTCACGGGCCGCAGCAGTTCCATGCTTTCTCCCCCGAGCTGTTTTTCCATGAAAGGCCCCATCTGTTCAGAAACGTAGCTTTTTGCATGGTGTGTAGCCGCTTATCTGCCAGTTTGTGCATTGGCCTTTGCGCTCTCTTGGTAGGTCACCCCAAAGATGGTGTCGCCCAGCCATTTCTTGAACGACGGATTGTCGCTGAACTGCTTGAACAGTTCTGTGTGGTCGGACAGGAGGTCGATCATGATCCGCTGGAGCGCGGCATCGTGCTCGATTCGGGCGGTTTTCTTGTCATTGTTCTTCATGGCATTCTGGTAGGCTGCGTCCGCTGCCACCTTGACCGGGATCTCCTCGGCGATGATCTTGCGGATCTTGTCGCCGTCCTTCCAGTCGATATTGCCGAACTGGTCATTGAATGCCCTGATGATGTTGCTCAGTTGATCCAGCTCCGGTTCCGGCTTGCGGCCACCGCCGCTGGTCGGTGTCAATGGCCAAAATTTTTGACCCACTTTTGGCCAATAAAATTGACCCATTTTGATAAATTAAATTTTCATTTTCTCCTTAATTCGATAACTTTCACCTCCCATCATAAAAATATGTGAATGGTGTATGATGCGATCGACAATGGGTATAGCGACATTGTCATTATGAAAAAAATCACCCCAGCTGGTAAAATCTTTGTTGGTTGTCAGAACGATAGACCTGAACTCGTATAAGGCATTGATAAGTTGAAATAAATTATATCTTGCCTGCTGAAGCATAGGAAGATATCCAAGCTCATCAATAATAATCAGATCATATTTTGAAATTTGGCTGATTCTTTTTTTTAATTCCCCTTTCATTTCAAACATTTCAAGGTCTTCGACAAGATCAAGGGCATTACGGAATAAAATCTTGTATCCGGCTTCTATAGCCTTTATTCCTATTCCAATAGCAAGATGTGTTTTGCCTACTCCAGGCGGGCCAATAAAAATAAGATTGTTTCTATCGTCAATAAAATTAAAGTCTAAAAGACTGTTTATCTGGCGTTTTGTAATGGTTGTCTGATGCCTATAGTCAAAATCTTCCAAAAACTTTCTTGCCGGGAATCCTGCTTGCCTGAAGTTACGCTGCACTCTTGTATGCAAACGATGATTCAACTCATTTGAGACCAGTTGATCAGCGAAACTCAAATAGGATATTTCATTTGCTTCTGCCTGTGCAATAAGGTCCGCAAGCTGAGAGGCAGTGGTAGTAAGTTTCAGGCTACGGTAACGGGAAGCTGTTTGTTCAAGCATGCTCATGGGTCACCTCCTGGCCACCGACAGGTTGGCCAATGATGGCTGCATAAGCTCTAAGATCAAGTTTTTCTGAAGAAATATCAAATTGCATGGAGGAAGATCGGCCCTTCATTTTTGCCTTCTGGTCAGCTTCAAGATAGTTTTTCAGACGGGATGCTGTCATTAAAGGTTTTTGGCATAGATGCTGCAGCAAATCATCGTCTATAGGATTGAAATCAAATAAAATCTTTTCAACAGCCACAAGCTGATCTTTATAAATTCGAGGTTCTGTATCCTTCAAATGCCTGCAAAGGGCCGCACCGTTTTCTTCTCCTGCAATGGATACAATCTTTTGCTCAAGATCCTTAATCCTTTGTTCATGATCTCTGTAATGATTGTTGTTTTTGATTATCTTGCCTTTTTCCCTGCAAAGGGAATGTTGAGCAATAATATTATTTGTTTCAATATCTTTGATGTAAATGTTTTCTGTATCTTCCTGAACTCTTACCCGCCTTCTCTGATATGCCATGGGTACAGAATATTTATTAGCTTTCCAGGAGATCAGGCCTGTTTTATCTGCCTTTCTTGATTCACAGGCAGGATTTTGCTCAGAACAGCAGGCTGGTGTAAGATATTTAGACAAGTGTTGTTTTTCATCAGTTTCAAAATGATTATGAGGTATTTTACCGGTTGTTCCATGAATACGGCTATTGGCAACATCCTCAAGCCATTCAAGAACATGTCTGCGTACGCTGCTTTTTGTTTCAAAGCTATCACCATACAGGCAGTCATTTTTGACATACTTGACTCCAGCTTCAACCTTACCTTTACTTTCAGGATCTCCGGCTGCACAGGCATGAATTCGAAAACCTGCCTCTGTGGCATACTCATAGAATTTCTCAGTGGTGTCCGGTTAGGTTTTTGCTTGTATTAAATTATCAATAATCCTCATTGGCCAGAAATAATATTTTTTCAGATTGATCCAAAATAATCTTTTTTTGATCTGAATATTTTTAATTGTCGAGTTTTAACTTCAACACCAAATGGACCTTGCCGAGATATAAAAACAGATCCGAAAGATTACAGTTGTAATCATTTATATTAACCCCTTCGCAGTTGGCCCAGTGGAAGCGAAGCTGTTACCAGGTGCAAAGTAAATTATAAATAGCTGAAATGTCAATATATTTATTCCGGCTACATTTTGGCATCATAACTATAATTTTGTGATTTTGCCCTTTGTAATATTAACAGGTTACAGCTACTTCGCCGCTCAGAGCACGCTCGCGTCCACTACTCCTACTTCGACTTTTCTTGCACGGACTATGGATAAATTCCTATAATTGTTAACTGAAAAAGAGTGGCGATTTACTTATCAATATCACATGAGTTCAGGCCTTACTGAGAGCCCCGAGAGTGAAGTCAATTCTGAAATATTAACTGAGGAAATAAAACACAATGAATTAAAAGATAATAAAACCGGTATACTTAATGATATGGGAGACATCATTAAAGAGTGGGTACAAACACCGGATCAGGAAAAAATTGATGTACCCGCTACAGAACTTAGATCCATTTCAGGGGTGATGGACTCGCAAAAAGCTAAAAACAACTATAAAGCGGCCCTGCGGTACAAGTGGGCGGGCTTTTCATATGTCGGGTTTAGAACAAAAATACCTGTTTTATAGGATTAAAAGTTTATTGAAAAATAATCATTCATAATGTCTTCCATGCATTGATTTAGATATTCTTCATCATTGATGGCATGAAATTTTGTATAGAGTTTTTCTGCTATATTTTCAAATTTATTGAATAGTTCAGGATCAAAGTGCTTACCCACATCCTCCCTCATTATATCCATTGATTTTTTAAATGAAAATGGCTTTTTATATGGACGCTCAGAAGTTAGAGCATCAAAGACATCTGAAATGGCAAATATTTTTGCATTTACCGGAATGTCTTTCCCCTTTAGTCCTGCCAGATATCCACTGCCGTCGTATTTTTCATGGTGGTACCGAATAACATCTGTTGCACGCTTTAACCATTCATTATTTTGAACAATTTTTGCTCCGATAGAGACATGCTGTTTCATGATTTCAAATTCTTCATCGGTCAGTTTTCCCGGTTTAAGAAGTATCGAGTCGCTTATTCCGATTTTTCCAACGTCATGTAAAAAGGCCCCTGTAATTAAATCCCTGATTTGAACTGGACTGCGTCCAATTGCTTCAGCAAGTTTAACAGAATATATAGTGACCCGATAATTGTGTGAATTGGTATCACTGTCCCGTTCTGCAATAGCGCTACCCAGAGACTTCAATATATTGGTGTTAGAAATCAGAAGATCTGATGAAAGGTTCAAAAGACGCTTATTCAAACGAAATATAATCGGATAAATTAGAATGGTAGTTATGAGAACCACAACCATAGTCATAATAATTGAAATCAGGCTTTTAAGTTTTATATCTTTCAATTGCTTATTAGAAAGGTGATAGATTCCCTGAAAATGCCCAATAACGGAATTATCTGTCTTACTTATAACTGGAACCATAAATTTTATATATAGCTGACCGTTATAGTACCCTGTTTTGCACTCATATTTACCTTTCATTTTAAAAGTACCAAATTTTTTGTTCAGTTTTCCATTAATCGTTTCATAATCTTTTATCGAAGCTTGAATAACTGGTTTCAGGCTATCATCTAAAAACTCAATAAAAATGAAAAGATCATGATCAAGACTTTTTTGAATACTGTCATTCAACTCCTTATATGCTTCTACTGTTTTCAACTTATAATATTTTTCATAAGAAGAAGAAGTTTTTTCTGCTTCAGTATATGAGATCTCTGCCAATTGATTATCAATGCTTCGTATTTCAATAACTGTAGCGATAATGCCTACCAGTATTGAAATAACAAGGCCACCAAGTAAAAGATTTCTGAAAAGGCTTTTATGGGTGTCTTCAAGTTTCATATTGATTCTTATCTAATTAAAGTTTGAAATGCTATTTGTATTGCCTGAGAAAAAATGTTTTTAATTATAATGGGGGTCTATTAAACACTTGGTACAAATCCGTCACGAACAAATAAACCCACTCGGTCCAGATTGATGCGTTTCTGAACCAGGCTCATTGTTTTTTAAAAGGCTTGCACCTCCAAGGCACTGTAAATTCGGGCTATATTTTGAACTGGACAACCATATCTCTTAACTTTTCGGATAAATGGTTTAATTCAGTTGCTTTAACATTCATCAGTGAACTTCCTTGTGCGGTATTCTGTGCAGAATCGTTTATACGAGAAATGGAAACTCCTACCCCCTGAGAAAGAGAAGATATCTGCGTGACATTTTCATTCATTTCCAAAATACCCTGAGAAGCAAGTGAAGAATTGACGGCGATTTCTTTGGTAGCCTCGGATTGTTCATTAAGCGCTTGTGCAATTCCTGACACGTTTGAATCTATATTCTCTATAATCTTGTTGACGACTTCGATTTCTTCAACCGAGCCTTTAGTCGTTTTTTGAATTCCTTCGACTTTTTCTTTAATAAAAAGGGTTGCTTCTGCAGTTTTTTTAGCTAACTCTTTAATTTCATTTGCAACCACAGCAAAACCTTTTCCTGCTTCGCCAGCTCTTGCCGCTTCGATGGTGGCATTAAGTGCAAGTAGGTTAGTCTGTTCAGATATTTCATTAATGGTTTCAATCACTTGATTAATTGATTTTGCGGCTGAACCAAGGTCACCAATTTTTTCAGAAACATCTTTGACTCGACTAACCGCTCCCCCTGTAACAGACTTGGCTTCGGTCGTATTTTCCATTATTCTTTCAATCATCTGATTCAATTGTTCAGCCGCAGACGCAATAGAACTGACATTTCCAGAAGCGGCCGCAGATGCAGATGTTACAGAATTCATTTTATCATTCATTGATTCTGTGACTTTCTTTACATCTTTGGCAATGTCTTGAGTCTCTAAGGCATTGTCTTGCATATCACTTGACAACCCAAGAAATTCTGTGGATGAATTGTTTAAGGTTTTTGTGTTGCCAGCGGTCTCCAAGATCATTCCCCGCAATTTATCCAAAAACAGATTAAACCAGCTGGCCAATTCATAAATTTCTCCCCCTCCACTCACTTTGATCCGAAGAGTTAAATCTCCTTCACCATTTGCAATATCCTTCAAGCTCGAGACAACCTGTTTTACAGGCCCTGTGATTTCTCTCGTCAAGAGGAGCCCAAGTACAAGCCCGAGAATCATAGCAAAAAGAGTTAGCATTATCATATTTTTCCCACTGGTATCGCCACTTTCTTTAGCTTCTTTAGCAAAATCATCTGACATTTTAGTAATAAAAGTACGCACATCTTCCGTTTTTCCAAGTAACTCTACTTTTTTAAGTTCCACCTCTTTTATATGGGAAGGGATCTCATCATGCTTATTATTTAGCAATAGCATCCTTGAATGTTTAACGTGTTTCTCATATCCTAAATGCTTACTATTGATTTCCTTAAGGAGGATAAATAATTTATCATATTGCTCTGGGCAGTCAGTGTTATTTAAGGCTTTTTTTACGAGGTTTACAGCATTGTCCATATTTATATAAAATTGTTTCGAATAGAATTCAAATTTTCGCCAGTCCTCCTTAAATTGTTCCTCATTCTTTGATTCTTTCGATAAAAACAATATTTTTTCAAAAAGGACGGCCTGGTTCAGTTGTGTAATTGAAATTTTAGTTGCGAAATCTGACAAGGGGTTATTATATTCTGTGATTTCATTAAGTTCTTGATTAATATGATTGACCTTTAAAATACCGTATCCAGAAGTTATTATCATGAGCAAAAGAAGAACAGCCACCATTCCTATAAGTTTAACACCAATATTTAATTTTTTCATGAAACCCCATTCCCAATATTATTTGTTTGTTTAAGAAGATAGAAGACGGCATTATATTAACACGTTATCTCAATTATAGCAATGAAATATTGTTATTTGTTGAATGCTTGCTTTGTTGTTTAAATTTTATGAAAGCATTGTAAGCAATTAAAACCGTTAAGATTCCAGCTGAAGTAAGCTTTAAGCTGTATGGAATTATTTCAGAGCCCATGCCCATTGTCGGCACCGGTTCGATTTCGGCATCCTGATCCGGAAGGTTGATCTTGAGGCTGGTTTTTACCTCGACACGGTAGCTGTCCATATCGATGGCCTCCAGGATGCCCCGGGACAGATCCTCTTCCTTGGGTGCAGGGAGTTTCGGGATCAGGAAATTCAGAAAGATCGACAGCTTTTCCCAGTCAGCATTCGAGTAGGGAAGAATTGAGGCCAGAAAACCGTAGGTGCGCACGAAGGCTTTGCCCTTACCCTTGAAGTTCACCTGTCCGTCTTCGTCGAGATCAGCCTTGTAGGTGGCGACGCAGGCATCCAGGATGGGGTCGAGTTTGTCACGGTCTGCACCGTTCAGATAAAGCCCCACCAGATCGTCGATTTGTGCCTTGGAACAGACCTGGTAGCCGTCCAGATCTGATTTCAGGTCGTGCAGCTTGTTGGGGTCGGTCTCGTCACTGAGGATGGTGGTACGATAGTAATCCTTGAAGGACTTCTGAATGGTCTCCGAGTCGTTGTAAAAATCGAGCACAAAGGTGTCGTGTTTCTGGGGATGGGCGCGATTGAGGCGTGACAGAGTCTGCACCGCCTTGATGTCGGAGAGTGCTTTATCCACATACATGGTGTGCAGCAGCGGTTCGTCGTAGCCGGTCTGGAACTTGTCGGCGACGATCAAGAAGCGGTACGGATCCTCTCGCACCTTGTCCGGGATCTGGCTGCTGGGAAAGCCGTTCAGCGTCGCTTCGGTGACCTTCTTGCCGCCATACTCGTGTTCCCCGGAAAAGGCGACAATGGATGTATAAGGACTTTTGCGCTCCTTGAGGTAGTCCCTGAAGGCGTGAAAATACTGAATGGCCCGTTCGATACCGCCTGTGATGACCATGGCCCGGGCCTGCCCGCCGATCTTGCGGTGGTCGATCACCTGGGCGTGAAAGTGATCCACCATGATCTCGGCCTTCTCGCGGATGGCGTGTTCGTGGGACTCCACGTAGCGGCGCAGTTTTTTCAGGGCCTTGTTGGCGTCAAAGCGCGGATCATCCTCCACGATCTTGGCCAGACGGTAGTAGCTTTCTACCGGGGTATAGTTCTTCAGCACATCGAGGATGAAGCCTTCCTGAATGGCCTGTTTCATGGTGTAGCTGTGGAAGGGACGGTGCTTCACGGTGCCGTCGGGCTGTGGATCCGGCTCGCCGAAAATTTCCAGGGTCTTGTTCTTGGGGGTTGCGGTGAAGGCGAAGTAGCTGGCGTTGGTTACCATCTTCCGGCCTTCCATGATCCTGTTGATCTTGTCTTCAACCGTCTCTTCCTCCGCCGCATCAGAGCCACCGTAGGGCGCGGCCTCCTCCAGCACACGGTTCATGGCGGCGGTGGTCTTGCCACCCTGGCTGGAATGGGCCTCGTCGATGATGATGGCGAACTTGCTCCTGCGGTGTTCGTTGCCGATCTCATCGAGGATGAAAGGGAACTTCTGCACCGTTGTGATGATGACTTTCTTCCCGGCCTTGAGGAATTTGCGCAGGTCGCCGGAGTCTTCGGCATGGCCGACGGTGGCGGAGACCTGGGCGAACTGTTTGATGGTGTCGCGGATCTGCTTGTCGAGTACCCGTCGGTCTGTGACCACGATGACCGAATCGAACAACGTCTTGCTTTCATGCTCCAGCCCCACGAGCTGGTGTGCCAGCCAGGCGATGGAGTTGCTCTTCCCGCTGCCCGCCGAGTGCTGAATCAGGTAACGCCTGCCGACACCGTTTTCAGCGGCATGGGCCAGCAGCATGTGCACCACCTTCAACTGATGGTAGCGGGGGAAGATCTGCTTGGATCTTTTTTTGCCGGTCTTCTCGTCCTTTTCCGCCACCACCTGGGCGTAGTTTTCCAGAATGTCGGTGAGGCCCGCCCTGGAGAGGGTCTCCTTCCACAGGTAATCGGTGGCCATACCGAATGGGTTCGGCGGATTGCCCGCGCCGTCATTGTTCCCCCTGTTGAAGGGCAGAAACCACGACCCCTTGCCCTTGAGGTGGGTACAGAAACGCACCTCGTGGTCGTCCACGGCAAAATGGACAACACAGCGGCCAAACTGGAACAGAAGCTCCTTCGGATCGCGGTCGCGCTGGTACTGCTGCACGGCATCGAGCACCGTCTGCTTGGTGAGTTTGTTTTTGAGTTCGAAGGTGGCGATGGGCAGGCCGTTGATGAACACGGCCATGTCGAGGGAGAGCGCGGTTTCAACGCGGCTGTAGCGGAGCTGGCGGGTGACACTGAAGATGTTGGCCGCGAACCGTTCGGCTGCCTTCACATTGCCCGGTGTCGGCGTTCCGTAGAAAAGGTTCACATGGGCCGGGCCGTGCTTGATACCGGAACGCAAACAGTCCACCACGCCACGCTTGGCAATCTCGCCCTGCAGGCGGTGCAGGAAGTTTGACGTGTGAGGGGTGAGGTGTGAAGGGTGAAAGGATGCCGGGTCGAGGCGTAGCACTTCGAGTTGTTCCGGTTGCGTGGCGTGCAGAAATGCAATGAGCTTGGCCAGATCCACGGCGTGTTCCCGGTCGTAGTCCTGCGGGTTGCCCTGAACGTATCCGGCTTCGCCAATCAACGATTGGACAATGAGGTTTTCCAGACCCTTTTCCGTTGTGTCCGTGGTCATTGCATCTCCTCCATATTTTTCACCCTTCACAATTCAGAGGTCTTCCAGCAAACGGGCGATGTCCTTAGGCGACGGCAGTTGGCCTTTCAGTGCCTTGGGCAGGGTCTTGGTGATTTCATACGTGGCCACGCCGATGGGCTTTCTGGCATCGTGCAGGGCATATTCCACAATGGTGCGGTTCTTCTCCTTGCACAGGATGATGCCGATGGATGGGTTCTCGTCCTCCTGGCGAACCTGCCGCTCGCTGTGTTCCTCGCCCAGTTCCAGAAAATCGAAGGTGTATTCGTCCTTCACTGCCAGCTTGGCCTGGGCGCGAAGTTCCGGTGTGAGCGCCTGGTCGAAATTGGTCTGGCCCAGCAAGGATTTTTCATAGCTCTGGTTGTCGATCTGGTGGATGAGTACATTTTTAGACCAGCCGAATTTGCGGGTCATACGGATATAAAATTCCCGCTCCAGCGAATCCTTGCACTTGCTCATGATGACAAGATTATGCGCCCACGCAATTTCTCCAACCAGTGGTTGGAGTTTTTGGCTGCCCTGATACTCCGAATAGAACTGTCTCATGTACCATAGATTTTGAACCGAAAAACCTTTCACACCTGGGAATTCCTGCCGCAGGTCGGCAGACAACCGTTCCACCACTGCCTTGCCCCAGCCTTCAACATCCTGCCGTTCCATTATCATTCGGCCGATGTCCCAGTAAAGGCCGACCAGCTCCTTGTTGACCGCCTTGAGGGCTTCATACTGGGCGGAGCGGATGCGCTCCTTGATCTCAGTCAGCAGACGCGGATAGTCCTGGGGTTTGCCGAGGCTGTTCTTGGGGGTTTTGTCAGTCGGTTTCATCCATCTCCCCCTCGTCACTGTTCAGGTCATCGGCATCGGTGGTGTCTTCATCCAGCGTCAGCAGTTCGTCCTCGGCAATCTCCGGCACCTCGATGTTGCGCACGTCCACCTGACCGGTGACCACATCGGAAATCAGTCGAGTGCGGTATTCGCGCATCAGCTCGATCTCACGCTCGGCCCTTGAAATCGCCTGGCTGATTTCTGCGCACTTCTCATTGATGTGAGCAATAATCGCCCGTTGTTCCTCCAACGGCGGTAGCGGGAAGAACGCCCCCTTGATTGCACCTTGCGCCAAGCCAAAGCGGGTCACGCCGGTAGCGGCAATCCGGAACTGGTCCGCCACTGGGTCGGAAGAGAAGGCCCTGAACAGAAACTCGCCTTCGATTTCACCTGAGAACGGTCTGATCAAGGCCAAGTGATAGGCACAAACGACGCCCGGAATTGCCTCGGGCACGAAAGTGGGAATGGCGATGTCATCCCAGCTTTCGGAGTCCTTGGTGATGATCACGTCGCCCGCTTTCAGCTCAAAAACGCGAATTTCTTCCGGCGTGGCCGTGGCCTTCATGAAATCGATGGCAGCGGTGATGCGGTCGTTCTTGTAAACGTCCACGTAGTTGCAGAGCATGACCGGGACTTCGTCCTCGTCCGTGTTCTTGTCGACGCCACTTGCCCTGACCGCCGCCAGCGTGCGGAGCCGTCTGGCGTCCCAGTGCTCCGGAATATCTCCGATCCATTCCACGCCGCTGGGCTTGAACTTGACCTTGGGATCAAGCCCTCGGGTCACGGCCTGGTTGATGACGTTCTGCTTCTGTTCCTTGAGCAGTTCGATGAGCCGCTGCTTGTTGCGGATGAACCGCTGGGCCTTGCTGCCGACCGCATCAAGAAATTTGGTAATGTTCCGCTGCTCCTCAATCGGAGGAACGGGTGACGGCATGCGCTTGAAATCCTGCCAGTAAAGCCGGTTGCGATCCTTCACGATGCCTCGTGAATAGGCATCCACCTCGTTCATGTAGGATGCGGTGCGGAACAGATAGCTGAAATAGCGGCAGTCCACCTCCGGAAAGGGTCGCACGACAACATAGGCCGGGCTGACCAGCCCATCGACAGGCGCAACCCCAACGGCTCCCTGCCACATGCGCATCATGTTGTAGGCAATATCCCCCTGAGCCGCTCGCTTGTATTTTTCCCGGTCGGACATCACCTGCTTGCGCTTCAGGTTCTCCATGTCACGCACGCGGATACCGGTTTTCAGTGAGACTTCAAGAATAGGCAATTCTCCGAACCCGGTTTCATTGCGCTGGGAGAAAAGGCGACCGTTCCTGAACAGATCCCAATGCGCCGGAATCTTCCCCAGCCACGGTACGGCAGAGTCCTTGTATTCTGGATAAGGGGCCAGCTTCATCATTCCGCCTCCTTGTTTTCGAGCCGGTTGCGCGACAGCTCAATGGCGGCATGAAGTTTTTGCTGCAAAATCTTTTTGGGTGGCAGTTCGGTGAGGTATTCGGCCACATGGATGCCGGACTGGCTGAGTTCCAGCAGTTCGATCCGTTCGTCATCCTTGCCGGAGCAGAGGATGATGCCCAGCGGCGCTTCTTCGCCCGGTTTGCGTTCGTATCTGTCGAGCCAGCGCAGGTACAAGGACATTTGCCCAAAATGATCGGGCCGGAATTTGTCCAGCTTCAGTTCAATGGCGATAAGCCGTCTGAGGCCACGGTGGAAGAACAGCAGATCCAGATAAAAATCATCGCCATCCACGGTCATGCGTTTTTGTCGGGCAACAAAGGAGAAACCCGCGCCCAGTTCGAGCAGAAAGGACTCCATTTCCCGGAGGATGGCGGCCTCAAGATCTTTTTCCAGGTAGGCATCTTTCAGACCGAGAAAATCCAGAACGTAGGGATCACGAAAGACCAGATCCGGGGTCAGCAGATCTTCTTTTTGCAAGGCATCCAGTTCCATGCGGGCCAGATCCTCGGGCTTGCGGGACAAGGCGGTTTGCTCATAAAGCATGGAGCCGATTTTTGTTTGCAGGGTGCGGGTACTCCAACCTTCAACCCTGCACATTTCAGTGTAGAAATCTCGTTTGAGGGGGGCATCAAGATAGATGAGCGCCTTGAAATGGGTCCAGCTCAATTGTCTCCGCATTGCGGAGACAATTGCCTCTTCGGGAAACGCCTCGGAAAACCGGATCATATGGCGAAGAGACTTCTCAGAAAATCCCCGCCCGAACTCCAGTTCCAATTCTTTCCCCGTTGCGGAGACAATCTGCCCACCATATTCGGCCCGCTCTCCCTTGAGAATTTCCGCGTTAATCCGCTTGCCGATACGCCAATAAAGCAGGGTCAGGCCAGCGTTGACGGCAGTTGCCACCTGGGCACGGGTTTCTTTTATCAAGGCCCGGATATCGTCCAGCAGCACACCACCGGAACCCACCATCAAAACCTCCCGGCTCCTGGACTTTGCAGTCTTTTTCATCAATCCGCCTCTCCGATAATCTGTTCCAGAAGCCCTTCGGTTTCCTGTTCCAGGGCATAGATATCGGCCTTGATCTCATCCAGGGTGCGCATGGGTGCAGGCCGGTAGAAGTGGCGGGTGAAGGAGATCTCGTACCCCACCTGTGTCTTGTCCGGGTCGATCCAGGCATCCGGGGTGTAGGGCAGCACCTCGCGCCGGAAGAACGCTTCAATGCCGCCCTCCTCCAGCAGAGGCACCTGTTCGCTGTCACGCAGTGCGGTATCCGGCTCGTATTCTACCACGCAGCCCTTACCGTTCACCTGGGCTTCGAGCAGGCCGTGGATGGGATCGGGCATGGTCTTGCCTGGTTTGTGAACCTTTTTCAGCACCGGCGCGGCATCCTCGCGGGTGTCGCAGAGTTCGCTTTGCAGCATTTTTTTGCGCTTGGCAGTGAGCTTGACACCATGCCTGTCGGCATCGGTGTCGCAGGTGTCCATGAAGGCATTGAAATCGAGGTGTGGACCGACTCCGAGGATCTCGGCCATACGGCGGGCCAAATTGGCCAGAGGCTCTTCCTTCACATTGGTGCAGGTCCGTTCGAACCGGGACAGCCGTGCCGGACTCAGATCAACGGCAAGGCGCAGCGGACGATCCACCGTCACTTTCCAGTAGCCGAAGGCCTCGTTGGGGAAGATCCTGGATTTCTCGGTTTCGACCGGATTCACCAGCAGGTCGCAGATGGCACGGATATGTTCCTCGGAGAACTCGCAGTTCTTCTTGCCGAGGTTGCGGCGCAGAGGCACGTACCATTCGGTGGCATCAATGAGCTGAACCTTGCCTTTACGCTCTTCGCCCTTGCGGTTGGTGAGCACCCAGATGTAGGTGGCAATGCCGGTATTGTAGAACATGTTTTCCGGCAGGGCGATGATGGCTTCCAGCCAGTCGTTCTCGATGATCCAGCGGCGGATGTTGCTCTCGCCCTGACCCGCATCGCCGGTGAAGAGGGATGAACCGTTGTGAACCTCGGCGATGCGGCTGCCGAGGCGGGTGGTATGCTTCATCTTGGAGAGCTTGTTGACCAGGAACATGAGCTGCCCGTCCGAGGAACGGGTGATCATTTTGTATTCGGAGTCGCCAGCGTGCTGGGTGACAAAGCGCGGATCTTTGATGTCCCCCTTGCCGCCCAGGCGTTCCAGATCGGTCTTCCAGCTCTTGCCGTAGGGCGGATTGGAGAGCATGAAATGGAACTCCTGCGAGGGGAAGGCATCGCTTGCGAGCGTGGAGCCGTACTTCATGTTCTCGGCCTCGGCACCTTCGCCTTTGAGCAGCAGATCGGCCTTGGAGATGGCATAGGTTTCCGGCTGCACCTCCTGGCCGTAAAGATGGATGGAGACGTCCTTGCCGTGGTTTTTGGCGAGCTCAGCCAGACGTTTCTCTGCCACAGTCAGCATGCCTCCGGTGCCGCAGGCTCCGTCATAGACGAGGTAAGTGCCCGATTCGATGTCGTCGGCCACCGGCAGGAAGATCAGGTCGGCCATGAGTTTGACCACGTCGCGGGGCGTGAAGTGCTCTCCGGCCTCTTCGTTGTTTTCTTCGTTGAAGCGGCGGATCAGCTCCTCGAAAATAGTGCCCATGGAATGGTTGTCGAGCGCCGGAAGGATCTCGTTGCCGTCCACATCCTGAATGGACTTGGGGCTGAGATTGACGCGGCCATCGAGGAATTTTTCGATGAGGTGGCCGAGGATATCGGCCTCGATCAGGGTGGGAATCTGGTTGCGGAACTTGAACTTGTCGAGGATCTCCTGGACGTTGGGTGAAAAGCCGTCCAGGTAGGCTTCGAAATCGGCCTTGAGCTGCTGTTGTCTGGCGCGGTTCTTCAGGTCACGCAGGGTGAAGGGGGATACATTGTAAAAGGCCTCGCCTGCGGCCTGGCAGAGGGCTGCGTGCTGGTTGGCGATCCCGGCTCCGTCGAGGTACTTTTTCATGCCGAGGACTTTTTCCTTGCTCGGCTCCAGAAGTGCGTCAAGGCGGCGTATGACCGTCATCGGCAGGATCACGTCACGGTATTTGCCGCGCACGTAGATGTCACGCAGCACGTCGTCGGCAATAGCCCAGATAAAGTTCACGATGCTGTTGTGGATTACATGGTTCACTATTTACGCCTTCCCTATTCTTTTTTTTGCTCGCGGATGTACATGAGCAATTTTTCTTGGCTGACGTCATGGCTGATGCGCCGGAGGAGCATCGGTAACCTCCAGCCGAGGTTTTCACAATTTACACTCCGCATGGTCTCTTTTGATACACGGACCAGTCTGGAAGCGATACTGAAAAGCTCTTGGACAGAAGGTTTGAGATTTTCAAATATTTGGTCTCCATTTTGGCAAAAAAAGCCATCCGGAAGCCTTTCCCCATGCCCTGTGAAAAAAGCCTTATCCAGTCTTGCGTTCCAGAACAAGGCTTTTCTGATCAGGGCAGTGAAAACCGTTTTCCACCTTATAGGCCCATCACCCCCGGCCCCAGAATCCCATGGGGATCCAGATGCTTCTTCACGGCCCGCAGCAGTTCCATGCTTTCTCCCCCGAGCTGTTTTTCCATGAAAGGCCCCATCATCCTTCCTACGCCATGGTGGTGGGAGAGGGTGCCCCCTGCATGGAGGATGCGTTCAATGATCTCCCTGTGAAAGGCCCTGTAACTGTCCAGATCTTCCATGCGGGCGATGAAGATAAAATAGAGATTGGTGCCCTGGGGATAGAAATGGGAGGCGTGGGTCATGCAGATGGTCTGGGGCCGCGCCTTGATGAAGGCCCGTACGCTGTCATGGACCCGGTGCAGGGCCGACCAGGTGACACCCGTCTCAAGGGTGTCAATGATGATGCCGAAATCCAGCAGATCTTCCCGCATGTAGGGATCAAGGTAGCGGCCATGCTCCCACTTGTGCACCGGGTAGGAGGTGAGGCCCATGGCCCCGAATTTTTTGGCGATGCGCCGGACGTTTTTCGCCACATTCCGACTGAAGCCCGCTGCCCCCTCCGCCGTGCCCAGGGCGAGGCAGCGTTCCATGGGCCGGTATCCGGCAAAACGCATGAGGCTGTCCAGCGGCCCGCCTTCCACGCCATAGAGCTTCAGGGCCACGTCCGTTTCTTCGGCATCCGAGATGCGGAACACCGCAGGCATGCCGCACTGGGCCTGGGTGATCTCTCTGGATGCGGCCACGGCCCTTTTCCAGTCCGGAAAGATGAAGGAAAAGCGTCTGGTGTTTTCCGGCATTTTGCGGAAAATTTTTAAGGTCACACTGACGAGAACCCCGAAGGCCCCTTCGCTTCCCTTGAAAATATCCTGAATCTTAGGCCCCGTAGCCGTTGCGGGAACGCTTTGTGTCACAATCTCTCCCCTGGGGGTGATGACTTCCACGGCAAGGAGGAGGTCTGCCGCATCGCCGTAATAGGAGGAGGCCTGCCCCGATCCCAGGGTGAGAATCCATCCGCCCACGGTGCTGAACTCAAAGGACTGGGGGAAGTGACCGCAGGTGTAGGGCCGCAGGGCACCGAAGCGTTTGGGAGCTTCGTTGAGGGCAGCCTCGTAGTCCGGGCCGCTGATGCCCGCCTCCACGGTGACGGCGTGGTCTTCCTCATTCAGGGAAAGCACCCGGTTCATGTGGGTGGCCATGACCAGCGTGACGCCGCCCTTTTCCATGCGGTGGCCAAGGGTGACGGAAGAGCCGCCGCCGTACACGGAAAGGGGGATGCGGTGTTCATGGCAGAGGGATACCACTGCCTGCACGTCCCGTTTGTGACGGGGATGCACCACAAGATCCGAGATGCCTTCTATCTGGTGATGGCGCAGGGCCAGAGCCTCTTCCGTGGTTTTTCCCGTGCTGTAGCGGATGCGGCTGAAGGCATCCCTTTGCACCTGCTCCGGCCCCACCGCCTTTTCCATGGCCTCAATGAAGGGCTCGGGCAGGGGGATGGGAAGGGTTTCTGAAACCCTTTCCTCGCCCGTGAAGCGGGGGGTGAGAAAATCCCTGTCCCCAAGGCCGAAGGTCTCTTTCAGCATGGCGTGGAGTCTGGGGTTGGGATGCTTGAAGGTGTGGGGATCACCCCAGCGGAAGATGCTGCGAAAGCTTTTTTCAGGGGGCGGGGTATGAATCCATGGGCTGTGGGAGGGCATGGCTTTCCTTTCAGATCCGTAAATGATCAGTACGTTTTAATCGGGTAGCTGCTAAATCATTAAACAGGCGTACAGGCACACAGGCCATTTGTTTGTGACGCAATCTTATTCGGGAGCTTCTTGCCCTGTGCTGAATCGCCAAAACTTGTCGGCACAGGCAGCTTGAACTTTTTTATTGCCATCGCAACTTGGGTATGCGGACTTTTGTGCCGACTTCGGACAGTTGGCGATTCTTTACGCACAGGTCGGCGAAGCTCTGATCCGAAACGATTGCAATGTCACTCACAAAGGGCCTGCGTACCTTAGCTGTTTTTCACCGGCTTTCCGGATACCCCGTGATGTCCCGGATTTTCCGGTACAGGGGGGCAAGAGCCTTGTACATGCGCTGATAGACTTCACTGTAAAGACGGTGATAAAGCCTCACATTGTCGGCATCCGGGACAAAGCGCTGCTGTACCCGCACCATGCGGGAAAGGGCCGTCGTCACATCCGGATGCAGACCAAGGCCCACGGCCGTGACGAGGGCTGCCCCAAGGCCCGAGGTCTCGCAGGTTTCCCCCCGCACCAGGGGGCGGTTGAAAATATCCGCGGAAATCTGACACACCGCATCGCTCTGGGACGCGCCGCCGGAGACGGCCAGGGTGTGGATGGGGATTCTTCCTTTTTTTTCAATGCAGTGCAGGCCGTCCAGAAGCCCATAAGCAAGCCCTTCGATGACGGCCCTGTACACATGGGCGCGGGTGTGGACATCCCCGAACCCGATGAGGCTGCCCTTGGCATCCGGATGGTGGAGACCGGGGCTCCAGAAGGGCTGGAGCACAAGGCCCATGGCTCCGGGCGGGGTTTCGGCCAGAAGACGATCCAGCAGCATTTCCACGGGAAGCTGGCATTCCAGGGCCTCCTGGGTTTCCGGGTGGCCGAACTCGTTCTTGAACCAGGTGATCATCCAGTATCCCCGGAAGATTTCCACCTCAGGATTGTAGTATCCGGAAACGGGGGCGGGGTAGGCGGGCATGAAACGAAGGGGTTCAAAGTAGTCCTTTGTGGTGGTCTGCACCGTGGCCGTGGTGCCGAAGCTGAGACTCGCCATGCCCGGCTGAAAAACGCCGGCCCCTAAGGTTTCGCAGCCCTTATCCGATCCGCAGGCAATCACGGGAAGGCCCTGGACAAGGCCCGTGGCTGCGGCGGCCTTCCGGGTCACATGGCCGATAAGCTCCCCTGGGAGGAGGAGTTTTGGCAGCTTGTCATGGGGAATGGGAAAAAGGCGGCGGTTGATGGCAAAGGGGCCGCTCCAGGCCTGTTTTTTATAGTCAAAGGGCAGATGCCCGATCTGGGAGGCTGTGCTGTCGGAAAATTCACCCGTGAGCCTGTGATGGAGAAAGCCCGATACCTGCATGTAGGAGGCGGTTTTTTTCCAGAGGCCCGGCTGGTTCTGGGCGATCCAGTTGCTTTTGGCGTCGGTCTGGGCCTTGTGGATGAGGTCGGCCGCCCCGGCAAGCCTTAGAAAGGGTGTCAGCAGACCGGGCTTCCAGACCGGAGCCGCCTTGCGCTGATCCAGCCAGGTGATGGCGGGCCGCAGGGGCGTGCCCTGCCTGTCGAGACAGATCATGGTGGCCCGCTGGGTGGCAAGGCCTAAGCCTGCGATGCGGGAAAAGGGCTCCGGTGCTTTTTCTTTCAGGCTGAGGGTGGCCTTGCAGAGATGGTTCCAGAAGAGCTCCGGGTTCTGTTCCGCCCATCCGGGCTTAGGGCTTTCATAGGGCGCGTAACAGCGCTTTTCCGAGGCAATGAGGCGGCCCTGGGTGTCAAAGAGATGGGCGCGCAGGCTCTGGGTGCCGCAGTCGATGGCAAGGAGGATTTCTTTCATCCGGGCACTCCGTGGTCTTTCTGCCAGAGAAGCTGGTAGCGCACCACCTCCGTCTCCCATTTTTCTTCGCGCCAGCCGAGAACGGGCAGGGCCAGCTCCCGGATACCTTCCATGATGTCCATGCCGCCCTCCCGGAGCAGAAGGCCGAGACGCAGGCGGCGCAGCAGAAGATCATCCAGGTGATAGACTCCCCTTTCTCCTGCGGCGAGGGGGATTTCCGCCCAGAGGTGTGCGGTTCCGGGAATTTTTGTCAGAAGCTTGGGGGGAAGGGAGGCCATGCGCTCAAGGAGGTTTCCGTAACGGCAGGAAAGACGCTGCCAGACCAAAGGGGACACGGCATCCGGGCAGGGGATGGGATTTTCCGGAACGAGGGGGGCCTTTTCGTCGGGAAGGGCCATGGGAAGCTGACGGGAGGCGTGTTTCAGGGTGTCCCAGGCCAGTTTACGGAAGGTGGTGAGCTTGCCGCCCGTGACACTGATAAGGCCGGGAGACTGCCAGATTTCGTGTTCCCGTGATTCTTCGGACGGGGCCTTGTCCCCGCCTTCGCTGATAACGGGCCGGAGGCCTGCGAAGGTGGCAAGGATGGCCTTTTCGTGGAAGCCTGCATGGGGAAAGAGATGGGTGGCGGCGGCAAGAAGGTAGCGGGTTTCTTCCTTTGTGATGCGGGGCCGGGCCGCTTCCTGAAGGCCTGCATCGGCATCCGTGGTGCCAAGAAGAAGGGCGCCTTCCCAGGGAAGAAAGAAGACGGGTCGCCGGTCTTGGGGATGGAGAAAGCTCACGGCACTTTCCAGGGGAAGGAGGTCTCTGGAAAAGACCAGATGGCTTCCCCGGAGGGGCCGGATCTGCTGCTTTCTGTCGGGAAGATGGTGGAGTTTTTCCGCCAGCACCCCCGTGGCGTTGATGACAAGGCGGCCTGAGAAGGGTTTTTCTTCCCCGCTTTCTCTGTCCAGCGCCCGGACACCCGTGACCCGGCTCTTTTCGTTTCTGGAAAGGCCCTTCACTTCCGTATAATTGAGGGCCATGGCTTTTTTATATGTGATCCCTTCCTGGATGAGACGCAGCACAAGGCGGGCATCATCCACCTGGGCATCTTCAAAAGAAAAGGCCCCGTTCAGATGCCTTGTTCGGATGCCGGGCAGGATGGTGGTGAGCCTTTTTTCTGGCAGGAACCTGTGGCTCTGTCTGCCAGCCATGAGATCATAGAGAAAAAGCCCTGCCTTCATCTGAAGGGCCGAAGGCCCGGTATCGCCGTAGAGGGGCATGAGAAAGGGGAGCGATGTGACCAGTCCGGGCAGCTCCTTTAAAAGCCTTTCCCTGTGCCGTACGGAATCCAGGGTAAGGTGGAGGGCTCCTTGTTTGAGGTAACGCAGTCCGCCGTGGACGAGCTTCGAGGAGCGGCTGGAAGTGCCGGAGCCAAAATCACGGGCCTCCAGAAGGAGGACGGAAAGGCCGCAGGCGGCCGCTTCCCGGAAAATGCCTGCTCCGGTGATGCCGCCGCCGATGACGATGAGATCAAAGGTCTGCATGGGGTTCCTGTTCTGCATGGTTGGGGGATGGAGCCTGCTCAGGCCGGAATGTCCGGAATGTAGGCGATGGGGGCTTCCGGTGCAGGATCAAGAAGGTTGGGGAAGAGGCGTTGCCAGTACTGAAGGCTCTCCTCCATGGCGGCGGCCACACTTTCTTCAACGGCCTTTGGATTCTGGGGCAGGATTTTTCTCAGCCGCGCATAGTAAAGACGGGATTCCCTGCGGGTCTGGGGATTGTCAAAATAGAAGGTGCCGCCTGCGATAAAAAGCTCCCTGAAATCGTTATACATGAGAAGGGTGATCTGTCTTCCGGAAGCCAGCACCAGGTTTTCCTGGAGCTTCCAGTCAAATTCGGAAAAAGTTCTGGGATCGTCTCCTGGGAGGTTTTCAGGAGCAAGGAAGGTGAGAAGGCTTTCCGGGTCTTTTTGTGCAGCCAGGCGGGCACAGGGCGGAAGAATCTGCATGCGCATTTCTAAGAGTTCGGTGATGAGGGAAAGCGGGATGAATTCTGTGTACCGCGCCAGGGTGCCGAGGATGCCCAGGCCCCCTTTTTTCCAGAAGTCGTTCACCACAGAGCTTTTACCGTGGCGGATGGTGATCCAGCCCTGGCGTTCGAGAAATTTGAGAGTTTCTCTCAGGGTGGGTCGGGTGACCTCCAGGCTCTGGGCCAGCTCCCGTTCCGGTGGAAGGGTCGTGCCTGCGGGCCAGGCTCCGGAAAGGATGCGATGGAGAATGTGGTGTTCCGTGTGGATGGAAGGACGTATGGGCATGGATTTCTCCTGACAGGGTGAGTTTTGGTAAGAGGTCATACCAGTTGAGGCCCATGGTGTCAAGTCAGGCTGGGAGCTTTCCAGGAAGGCAGCTTGGGCTTGACACCCGCATCCCCTGCCTTTAAAAGACAGCAGCCCATGAACGGGAGTTTTTCCCGTATGCATGCCCATACTCCCGCCTTTGCGGGTTTTTTTGCGCCTTGCCAAGGAGAAGTCCATGTCCCTTTCCCAGCCCTCCGTATCGGACTGCGTCCTGCACCCCATGGGAGACGGCAGAAGCTCCGGTTTCCATCGTTTCATCGCATCCACGCCGGAAACCCGTGCCATCTGCAATGATGCCTCTGTCATGGGGGTGGACTATACCGGCAGACTGGAAACCGCCTGTGTCCGAATTCTGCAGAACCTCCGGACTGCGGGAGACCTTTGCCTTGAGGAAAAAGAGAGCCTTGTGTTCAATATTCTCCGGGGCGGTCTGAATTTCGGCCTCCGCGAGGCCCTTTCCCGGGCCTTTGGGTGGAATCGCCACAGCGCGGCCTTTATCAGCGCTCAGCGGGCAAGGATATGCGACGATCCTGAGCATTGGCATATTGTGGAAAGCGAATACAGCAAGGTCTACATGCCGAAGGTGGCAAGCATTGTGGTCGGTGATGTGGTGGCCACGGGCACCAGCCTGGAGCATGCCATGCGAGCCCTGGTCCATGAGGCGGAGAAACAGGGCGCATCCCTGCGCTCCATCCTGTTTTTTACCTTTGGCGGCGTGCGGGCCGAAGAGATCCTGGAAAAGACCCATGGGATGTGCAGGGACCGTTTTGAAGCCTATGAAAACACCACGCTTATTTACCTGGAAGGGCGATTTACCGTACCCACACCGGAAACGCCGCTCACCATTAAACTCACGGGAACGGATCTTCTGCGTTGGAAGGCGGATATGGCGCCTGAGTTTGTGGCTTCCCAGTATGAGGATCCCGCCTTTCCCTTGCAGCGCTGTGCCATCTATGATGCAGGTTCCAGAGCCTTCTGGACGCCGGAACATGTGGCGGATGTGGAAGAGTACTGGATGCAGTGTCAGGCCCTGGCTGAAAAGGGGCTGGGGTTTGCGGATCTTCTGGCGGAGCGCTTTCCGGGGCTTCACCCTGAAGCCTTCGGAAGGGTGGATCTTGGAAAACTCTGCGGTCGGGAAGTTCGCCGCATGCAGGCCCTGAAAAGGTGAAAAAGAGTGCCTGAAATCCGAAGGAAGATCAGGATTTCGGGTTTTACCCTGTACGCATCAGCAAAAGGCGGAAAAACCATGGAAAGAGAGAGAACGGAAGACGGAGATTTTGCCCTGGGCCATGTGGCCGACTCCCATAAGAAGGGATTCTGGCCCATGCTGGTGGTGATGATGGGATTCACCTTCTTTTCCGCCAGTATGTGGGCGGGCGGGAAACTGGGAACCGGGCTTACAGCGGGAGAGTTTTTTCTGGCTGTGATGACAGGGAACCTGCTCCTTGGCTGTTACACGGCCCTTCTGGCCGCCATTGCCGCGAGAACCGGGCTTTCCACCCATCTTCTGGCTCGTTTTTCCTTTGGGGAAAAAGGTTCCTTTCTGCCGTCCTTCCTTCTGGCCATCACCCAGGTGGGCTGGTTTGGCGTAGGAGTTGCCATGTTTGCCCTGCCCGTTCAGAAAGTGACGGGCTGGAATCTTCACCTCATCATCCTTGTTTCCGGCAGCATCATGACGATGACGGCCTGGTTCGGCATGCGGGCTTTAACCCTTTTAAGCTTTATCGCCGTACCGGCCATCGGCATTCTGGGCTTTTTTTCCGTTGGCAAGGCTTTGAATGATTTCGGAGGTATGGATGCCTGGCTGGGTATCCTGCCCGCAGAACCCATGGGCATGTTCGCCGCCATCGGGATCTGTGTGGCTTCCTTTATCAGCGGCGGTACCCTGACGCCGGACTTCACCCGGTTTTCAAAGTCCACGAAAACCGCTGTGTCCACCACCCTCATCGCCTTTTTTTTAGGTAACAGCCTCATGTTTCTCTTTGGGGCTGTGGGTGCCGCCTTTTATCAGCAGGCGGACATTTCCGACGTGCTCATGCAGCAGGGTATGATTGTCTGGGCCATGATCATTCTCGGGCTCAACATCTGGACCACCAATGACAACGCCCTTTATGCCTCGGGTCTGGGTTTTTCCAATATCACCCGGCTGCCCAAAAAGATTCTTGTTCTGGTGAACGGCATCCTCGGCACCCTCATGGCCCTTTATCTTTACAATAATTTTGTGGGCTGGCTGGCCTTTCTCAATACCATGCTGCCTGCCATTGGCGGGGTTCTCATTGCGGATTACTATATGGTAAGGAAGGGACGGTACACCCGTCTGGAGGAAAGCCACTTTGACAGTGTACGTCCCGCAGCCCTCGTCGCCTGGGCCGCAGGTGTGCTGGCAGCCCGCCACCTTCCGGGCATTGCGCCCCTGAACAGTGTGCTCTGCGCCATGGCTGTCTACGTGGCTGCGGAATGGGTTCTGGCCACGTTTTTTTCCAGGACTGAAACCAAAATCGCATAGGAGGATCCTCCCAATGTCGCTTGCAAAGCATCCGGATTCAGAAGCCGGGCGCGAGGAAAGGGAAAAAGCCTCCCAGGACGCCTGGGAAGCGGCATTTTACATTGAAAACCACCTGGACCATGCCACCTATCCCGAGGAGGTCGCCTCGCCGGAGCAGGTGGGATTCATGGTGCATCTTCAGGAAGGGGAGCGCTATTATCCCTGTTCCGAGCAGATGTATGCGGCCATTATGGGACGAAATCAGTCGGAATTTCTCCAGAACCGGTATCAGGAGGTTCTCGTCCGCATTCTGGATGTCATTGATACTTTTATTGAGGATTCCAGAGCCAGGGTTTTTCTCGAATCCCTTATCCGCATTAAGTTTCAGCATGAAACCCGTGATGAATTGATGATTCCCTCCCGTCTGGAAAAACGACTTTTCCGTATTTTTCTCAATCAGACGGACATCATGGATCCCTATCTTCCGGAAAAAAGCCGGAGAAACCAGAAGGCAAGGGAGACGCTCAAGTCCCAGGCCTTCCGGGACGCCTTTGATTTTGTGGATCTTTCCGCCATGAAAACGCCGCCCGTGTCCCTGGGGCGTATTCGGGACAACCTTAACGCCCTGGAGCTGAAGCGGCTTTTCCTTCTTACCGGTGCACGGGAAATCTGGCAGGCAGAGGAGGCGTGGTCGCCGGATCGGGATGCTCTGCTGGAAGTTTTCTCCCGCCCCTTGGTCGGTGACGTGCAGACGCTTTTTTGTTTTCTTGGAGTGCGGGGCGAAACCTTTCAGTGCGGGGAAGACGAGGGACGCAAGAAAATTCTCTGGCTGGCGGACGAGGCCGGAGAGATTCTCATGGATCTCAAAATCATCCGTTACCTTGCCCGCCTTGGACACAAGGTGGTGGTGAGCTTCAAGGGCGAGCCCATCTTCACCAAGGTGGATTTTGCGGATGTGATGGAAGACAGGGTCTTGCAGGAAGCCCTGGATGGGGCGCGCATTGTCAGTGATCCTGAGATCAGCAAAAACGCCCTGGTGGAGATTCTGCGGAAAGAAGAAAACATCGTGGTGATTTCCGATGGCACGCGGGAGAATGTGAACCTGCTTTTGGCCTGCACCACCTTTGCCAGGGCCTTCAAGGAAACGGACGCTGTGATTTCCAGGGGAGAGGAACAGCGCAGACGTTTTTTTGATACCCATTTCCGATTCACCCGGCCGGTTTTCAATATCTGCACAAAGGAAAACGGCGCTGTGGAAATTCTGCATAAGCCTGCGCATCCGGATGTGATCCGCTTTTCCCATTTTGACCTGGAAAGAAGGGCTAAAAACATCATTGAAGAGATGAAAAAGGCCAGGGAAAACGGCATGACCGTGATGTTCTACAGCGGCATCATCGGTTCCATTCCCGGAAAAATTGATGAGGCCAAGCGCATCATGACCACCTTCATTGAGTATCTGCGCAGCGTGTTCGCAGAAACCTTCATCATCAATCCCTCCCAGTATTACGAACCGGGCATGGATGCCGATGACCTCATGTACATGTGGGAGATTGTGCAGCGCAGCGGGTACATCGATATCTGGCGTTTTCAGACCTACGAGGATATCGCCGAGGCTTTCGCCCTTTCAGGGGAAAGGGTGCCTCCGGAGTGGGTGGGGAAAGATGCCACCTATTCCACGGGATGCACCAAAGAGATGCACATTGCCATGGACGTGCTGGCAAAGAATCCGGAAATGCAGCTCATCGGGCCGCCTGCGGAAAAATTCATGCGCAGGAAGGACTATGGGGTGGGGAAGATGCACGACAAGAAATTGTAAACAGGAGCTGCCCCATAGCATCAGGGGCCATCCGGGTAGGCACAGGGCCTGCCCCCTGCCAAGGGGGTGGGCTGGTTATTCCTTCCAGAGATCCACATCAATGAGTCCCAGTCGGGCGGCGTAGCGCACCAGCTCCATGGTGGAGTGCACATTGAGTTTTTTCATGATGTTGGCTCTGTGGTTTTCCACGGTCTTGGGGCTGATGTACAGACGGTCGGCGATATCCTTGGGCGCATGGCCCTCGGCGAGAAGCCGCATGATCTCCTGCTCTCTGGGTGTGAGGGAGCCGTACTCCGTATCCGCTATCTTGGCTTCCTTGACGGGAAACTGCATGAGCTTTTCCACCACCTGGTGCGAGATGGCGCTGTCCAGGTAATAATCCCCCCGCATGGCGGTTTCAATGCCCTGAAGCAGACGGTCTGAGGCCGAATCTTTGGCGATATAGCCAATGGCTCCGGCCTGGAAAGCCTCTGCGATATAATCAATTTTGGCGTGCATAGACACAATGAGAATGCGCAGAGGCAGGGAGGCTGCGGTCAGCTCCCGGGTGATCTGGATGCCGTTGATGTCCGGTAGGGAAATATCCACGATGGCAAGATCGGGCTTGAGGGCCTGGGCCATGCGGATGCCTTCCCGGCCAGTGCCCGCTTCGCCCACAAGTTCAAAGCGCTTGTCCCGCTCAATGATGGATTTGAGACCTTCACGAAAAAGGGGATGATCATCAATAATCAGGATACGGATATGTTCTTTCAAGGGCTCTCCCCGTTTGATTGACGATCCCGCGTACATGCCCTTTGATTTTTTTTGCGTCGGATACAAGCCATATCGCCGGTAAAACTCAGGTCTGAACGTTGGGCGGATGGGGACCGGTAGGCTGTGCCGGATATGCACAATGTGTATCCCCATGTAACACAATCAGCCGTCTTTTCAATCTTTAATCTTGATCATTTTATTTTTTTCTGTTTTGGTGTGCCCGCCTTCAAGAGGACGGCTCCTTTCCATGATGCATGGCTTTATCGAAGTTCTCCCGGTTTTTCGGGTAAAAAACGGGAGACTCTCCCGGGAAAATAGAGGCTTTTCCCTATGGACATCCTTGCATTCTTCTGGAATATGGAAAACAGCGTTTGGTTTATGTTTTTTTAAAAAAACAGTGTTCCATGAAAAGGGTGTCAGATTTCCATTCAATCCGGTTTTCACGCATCACCCGGAACCCCTGGGGTGAAAACAAGAAGGGAAAAGCCCCAGACCACCCGGATGCAAACAGGTTTCCAAAGGGAGGTTGCCTATGATTTCTCCTGCTGTTGCCAATTCTGCTGACATTTGCGCCACACTCCTGATGCGTCTTACGGACCAGGGACTTGCACCTGGGGACGTACACCGCCTGGTGAAAGACGTATACAGCCTGATCCGGGATGGGGGTGCGTTCACTCTGGCCGGGATTAATGCGGCGCTGACCCGCATGGGCTGGGATTCCGGTATCATGGATTCCATTTCTCTGGATCTCCTCATGGTTCTCCTGCAGCATGAATTTTCCATGCACATCGAAATCCACACCGTACATTGATCCTCCAGATTTCCTGAGGTTTTCACCTCCTCTTTCCCATCCGGACAAGATCTTGACCTTACCTTTCGGCGGTTTTACGCCTTTACGCCCCCATGGAGTAGGGATATAAGCATTTTTCGTGGCAGGAATGCTGTATTCACCCTTCAGGCTCCGTGGAGAAGACCATGCATCCTATGGATTTGCGTACGGGAATCGGCAACGATACCCACAGGCTGGTTACAGGACGTCCCCTGATCCTTGGGGGCGTGACGTTCGATCATCCTTTCGGACTTCTGGGACACTCCGATGCGGATGTCCTGACCCATGCCATCTGTGACGCCCTTCTGGGCGCTGCTGGTCTTGGGGATATCGGTCTGCTTTTTCCGGATACGGATCCCGCCTTTGCCGGTGCATGCAGCCTCAGCCTGCTTCGGGAGGTGGGCCTGCGTCTTCGGGAAAAGGGTTTTGTTGTGGTCAACATCGACGCCACGATTTTTGCCCAGGCCCCGAAAATGAGTCCCCACAGAAAGGCCATGGAAGCCAATATCGCCGCAAGCCTCGGCCTGGAGGCGGACCGGGTGAACATCAAGGCCACCACCACCGAAGGTCTGGACGCTGTGGGACGGAAGGAAGGTATTTCAGCCACTTCCATTGCCCTTCTCTGGCGAAGTGGTGTAAAGGAAGCTTTGCAAGGCGAAGCCAAATGATTATAATGCGGCTTCCATCAAGGCAGATTCAGGCCTTTGTTGAAATAAGTGTCTGAATTCCATGCAAATCCGCCGGAGAAAGATTTTTTTATGAGCTTACGCATATACAATACCTTAAGCCGCGAGAAGGAAGTGTTTGAACCCCTGGAGACAGGAAAGGTGCGTCTCTACGTCTGCGGCCCCACGGTGTATGACTACAGCCACATCGGCCATGCCCGGTCCGTGGTTTTTTTTGATGTTCTGGTGCGCTATTTCCGGGCCATGGGCCAGGAAGTGACCTATGTCCGCAATTTTACGGACGTGGATGACAAGATCATCCACAAGGCCAATGAAACGGGATCGGATTCCGCAACGGTGTCCGAGACCTTCATCCGGGCCTTTCACGAGGACATGGACAGGCTGTTTGTGCTCCGGCCCGACATGGAGCCCAGGGCCACGGCCCACATCGGCGACATCATTGATGTGGTGAACCGCCTCATCGAAAAGGGCCACGCCTATCCCGTGGACGGGGATGTGTATTTTGCCGTGGAAACCTTTGCAGGCTACGGCAGGCTTTCCGGAAGAAAACTTGAGGACATGGAGGCGGGTGCCCGCATCGCCGTGGATGAGCGCAAGAAAAACCCCCATGACTTTGCCCTGTGGAAGGCGGCCAAGCCCGGCGAGCCTTTCTGGGAAAGTCCCTGGGGGCCGGGCCGTCCGGGCTGGCACATTGAGTGTACGGCCATGAGCTGCGTGCTGCTGGGAGCCACCTTCGACATCCACGGTGGTGGCAAGGACCTCATCTTTCCCCACCATGAAAACGAGATCGCCCAGAGTGAGGCGGCCACGGGGCAGCCCTTTGCCCGTTACTGGGTACACAACGGTTTTGTGAACATCAATCAGGAGAAGATGTCCAAGTCCCTGGGCAATTTCCTGCGGGTGCGCGACGTGCTGGAAACCTGGCACGCGGAAGCCATCCGTCTTTTCCTTCTTTCCAGCCACTACCGCAGCCCCATTGACTTCACGGATCAGTATCTGAACGAGGCGGGTCAGAATCTCGACAAGATGTACGGGCTTTTCCTGAGGCTGGAGGAGGCGGGGCTTGCCCCTGGTGAGAGGCGGGGCAGTTTCTGGCAGGGATTCCTTGAGGCCATGGATGATGATTTCAATACCGCCAAGGCCCTTGGCCTTGTGTTTGAGGCCATCCGCACGGCCAACCGCCATCTGGATGGGGGGGATGCCCAGGGCCGGGAAGAAGCGGTTCTGCTGGCGGGAGATCTCAAAGCCATCACAGGGATTCTGGGACTCTGCCATGAAACGCCTGCGGCCTATTTTGCCGCCAAAAAGGAAAAGGGGCTTTCTTCTTCAGGCCTGGATGCCAGCGCCATTGATGCTCTGGTGGAAGAACGCACCCAGGCCCGGAAGGATAAGAATTTCAAGCGGGCCGATGAAATCCGTCAGCACCTTGCCGCCATGGGCGTGGTGCTGGAAGACAAGCCCGAAGGCACCCTGTGGCGGATGGAATGAAAAGGGAAAAAAAGGGGACAAAGGAGAAGGGGGAGGCAGCGCCCGTCAGAAAAAAAGCTTCCGGAACCTCCCTCCTCCCGGCCTCCCTTCCCATGGAAGAAGGCAGATCCTCAGATCTTGAATCCTCAGATATGGAAGAAGGCGCATTCCACATTGTTTCGGCCTTTGAGCCCAAAGGCGACCAGCCCCGGGCCATCGAGGCGCTGACCCAAGGGCTGAAGGCCAGGGCCGCGCATCAGGTGCTGCTCGGTGTCACGGGTTCCGGGAAAACCTTCACCATGGCCCATGTCATTGCAAGAATCGGGCGGCCCACCCTCGTCATTGCGCCCAACAAGACCCTGGCCGCCCAGCTTTTCAATGAGTTCAAGCTGCTCTTTCCCCACAACGCCGTGGAATACTTTGTCAGCTACTACGACTACTACCAGCCCGAAGCCTACATCCCCTCCAGCGACACCTACATTGCCAAGGACTCGGCCATCAATGAGATGATCGACAAGATGCGCCATTCCGCCACCCGCTCCGTGCTCACCCGTAAGGATGTGATTGTGGTGGCCAGCGTTTCCTGTATCTATGGCCTGGGCGCTCCGGAGGATTATCTGGCCCTTCGGGTGGAGCTTGCCGTGGGGCAGGAGCTGAGCCGGGACAAACTGCTCCGGGATCTCACGGCCATGCAATATACCCGCAGTGATCTGGATTTCCACAGGGGCACCTTCCGCGTCCGGGGGGACAGGGTGGAGATTTTCCCGGCCTATGAGGAGAATCAGGCCGTGCGGGTGGAGTTTTTCGGGGATGAGATTGAGGCCCTTTCCGAAGTGGATCCCCTGCGTGGGGAGGTGCTGCGGAAGATGCGGAAAACCGCCATCTTTCCCGGCAGCCATTATGTGACGGAAAAGACCACCCGCAAGCGGGCCATCAGCGCCATTGAAGCGGAACTGAAGGAGCGCATCGCTTTTCTGCGCGGGGAAAACAAGCTGGTGGAAGCCCAGCGCATTGAAGAGCGCACCCGCTATGATCTGGAAATGCTCCGGGAGATCGGCTACTGCACCGGCATCGAGAACTATTCCCGTCATCTTACGGGCCGCAATGCAGGCGAGCCGCCGCCCACCCTCTTTGATTACTTTCCCGAGGATCTCCTTGTGGTTTTTGATGAATCCCACATCGCCGTGCCCCAGGTGGGCGGCATGTACAAGGGAGACCGCTCCCGCAAGGAGACCCTGGTGAATTTCGGTTTCCGCCTGCCTTCGGCCCTGGACAACCGGCCTCTGAAGTTTCCGGAATTCGAGAAAAAGGCGCGTCAGGTGATTTACGTGTCCGCCACACCGGCAAACTATGAGATGGAAAAGGCCGAAGGCCGGGTGGTGGAGCAGATTGTAAGGCCCACGGGGCTTGTGGATCCTCTCATTGAGGTGCGGGGGGCGGAGCATCAGGTGGATGACCTCTATGATGCCATCCGGGATTGCCTTGGCCGGGGTTTCAAGGTGCTGGTGACCACCCTGACCAAGCGTATGGCCGAAGACCTGACGGAATACTACACGGGCCTCGGTATCCGGGTGCGCTACCTGCATTCGGACATTTCTACCCTGGAGCGCATTGAGATCATCCAGGATCTGCGCATGGACCGTTTTGACGTGCTGGTGGGCATCAACCTTCTGCGGGAGGGGCTGGACATTCCCGAGGTGGCCCTTGTGGCCATACTGGACGCGGACAAGGAAGGCTTTCTGCGTTCGGCCCGTTCCCTCATCCAGACCTGCGGCCGTGCGGCCCGAAACGCCATGGGCAAGGTCATCATGTATGCGGACCGCATTACGCCCTCCATGGCCCAGTGTCTTGAAGAAACGGATCGCCGACGTAAGATCCAGCTGGCCTTTAACGAAGCCCACGGCATCACGCCGGAAACCATCTCCAAGGCCATCGGTTCCCTGATAATCTTTGGTGTTGCGGATGCAGAAACCCCGGTTCTGGATCAGGTGGCGGAAAAGGCCCCTGTTTTTGGTACGGATAAAAAGGGGGGGGATCTTGCCGCCATTATCGCGGGCCTGGAGGCGGAGATGCTGGCGGCTGCGGAAGAACTGGCCTTTGAGCGTGCGGCGAGGCTGCGGGACAGAATCCGGGAGCTTCGGGGCATTCAGGATCTGTGAACATGCTGTAAAGGTTTGGCCGAGGTGGTTTGTGATGCAGGGTACACAGGGTTTTTGTGAGTGACATTGCAATCGTTTCGGATAAGAGCTTTGAAGGCCTGTGCGAAAAGAAGCGGCAACTGTCCGAAGTCGGCACAAAAGGCAGCGTACGTGAAGCCGCTATGGTAACCTGAGGGGGCAATCTGCCTGTGCCGACGAGTTTTGCCGCTTCCGCACAGGTCAAGAAGTTCCCGAATAAGATTGCGTCACGAACAAAAGCCCTTTGTACCGGAATGTTTGACCAGAAACCGAAATAGAATCGGTCATTTTTTTTGTGCAGAGTAAAGATCCGTGGACATGCGGGAGCTGTGAGCATGGAAGAAGCGTCCCACCACCGTGAAGAAGGGGGTTGCGAACCCCCGGAGCCGCCTCCCCTCATCCGGGAAAAGCTTGCCCAGGTGGCCACAGGGCCGGGTGTCTATCTGATGAAGGACAGCGAAGGTCGCATCCTGTATGTGGGCAAGGCCAAGAACCTGCGGCGCAGACTGGCCTCCTATTTCCAGCGCATGGACCGCCATCCCGTAAAGACCGGGGTGCTGGTGGCAAAGATCGCGGACTTTGACACCATCCTCACGGAAAGCGAGAACGAGGCCCTTCTTCTCGAGTCCACCCTCATCAAGCGTCACCGTCCCCGCTACAATGTCATCCTCAAGGATGACAAGCAGTATCCCTTTCTTCGCCTCGACCTCTCCCATCCCTTTCCAAGCCTTACGGTGGTGCGGAAGATCAGCCGGGATCAGGCCCGGTATTTCGGCCCCTTTTCCTCCGGTGGTGCTGTCCGGGAAACCCTGAAGCTGGTGAACAGGACCTTCCGTCTGCGTACCTGCAAGGACACGGTGATGCGTACCCGCACCCGACCCTGTCTCAACTATCAGATGGGGGTTTGCATCGGTGCCTGCTGCCTGGAGGTGGATGCGGCGGCCTATGCCAGAAACGTGCGGGAAGCCGTGCTGGTGCTTAAAGGCAAAACCCCGGTGCTGCTGACCAAGCTCCGCAGGGAGATGAAACGGGCGGCGGAGATGCAGGATTTTGAAAAGGCTGCGGAAATCCGGGACAAGCTCTTTGCCCTGGAGCGTACCCGGGAATCCCAGGTGGTGGTGGCCACGGATCTGGTGGACCGGGACATCCTTGGACGGGCCGAGGCTCCCGGCATGGGCATTTTTACCCTCATGCGGGTGCGGGCCGGGCTTCTTGTGGATACCCGCCATTTTGCCTTCCGGGAGACCCTGGCCGATCCCAGGGAACAGGTGGCCTCCTTTATCCGTCAGTATTATCCGGAGCAGCCCCAGCCTCCCCGTGAAATCCTTGTTCCCGAAGAGCCGGAAGATCTGGAAATCCTTTCCGAAGCCCTGCGTCAGTGGACGGGAAAGACTGTGCGCATCACAAAACCCTTGCGCGGGGAAAAGGTGAAGCTCCTTGAATGGGCGAAGAGCAATGCGGAAAAGGAGCTGGAAGAACGGCTTACCCTGTGGAAGGGGGATGAGGATCTTCTGGTGCGTCTCGGGGCCCGTCTCGGCATGGACAGACCGCCTCTGCGCATCGAGTGCTTTGACAACGCCAACATCTCCGGACAGAATCCCGTCACCGGCATGGTGGTTTTCATGGAAGGCAGGCCGGAGCGTTCCCTCTACCGCCGTTACAAGATCCGTCATGTGCCGGAGCAGGACGATTACGCCTACATGGAAGAAACCCTGCGCCGCCGGTTTGCACCGGAAAAGCTGGACGGCCCCCTGCCGGATCTGCTGCTGGTGGACGGGGGCAAGGGCCAGCTCAATGTGGCGGTGGATGTGCTGAAATCCATGGGGCTTTTCGGGGCCTTCGGCGTTGCGGCCATCGCCAAGATGGACACGGAAAAGGGTGAGACCGAAGATAAGATTTTTATTCCCGGCCGCATGAATCCCGTGAACTTTGGTAAAGATCCAGAACCCCTTTTTCTGCTCATGCGGGTGCGGGACGAGACCCATAAAACCGCTGTCACCTTCCACAGGAAACAGAGAATTCAGACGGGGCTGAAATCCCGCCTGGACGGCGCGCCTGGTGTGGGTCCGAAAAAAAAGGCGGCCCTTCTTGGGCATTTTGGCTCCTTTCGCAGGCTGATGGAGGCTTCCCCAGACGAGATCGCCGGGGTGGCGGGGTTCAGCATGGAGAGTGCAGGGCGGCTCCATGCCTTTCTGCACAGCCATGAATTTTTAGGTAGTTCCTGACAGACCTGGAACGAAAATCTGCTGCGTCTGGTCCGCCTGGCACAACGGTATCCCAAGGCGTCTTACTCTGGCAGGGACAAGGTTTTTTGAATGGTTGGGTTCTGGCTTTCGGCTAGAGGGGGGACGATGAATTTCTCAAGATTTCAAATGCTGTTCCTGGTGGGTCTCTTCTTCTGGGGGGTGGGGCATCCCTTCCTTGCCCTTTGCGGGGAAAACCGGCCTCTCGAAATCCTGACCTTCAGCTATCCTCCCTATATGGAGGAGGATGGCACAGGGCTCTTGCCCCGCATGATCCGGGAAGGGGCGGGGGACAGCCTGCCCGAAGTGGTGTTTCAGGTGTATCCGAGAAAACGGGTTCTTCAGATGTTCCACAGTGAGGGAAAGGGCGATCTGCTTTTTCTTGGAGAGAGCCGGTATTTTCCCGAGCTTGAGGGCAGTATTCTTGCGGAAGCCATTTTAAAGGCAAAAATGGTGATGGTGTACCGCAGGGCAGCTTTTCCGGATTTCAGGGCCTCAGGCCTGGAGGATTTTAAGGGCTACCGTATTGCCACTTCCCTGGGCAGCAATTTTTCGGAGCTTTTCCGCGCTGTGGGCATGGTGGTGGAAGAATCCAGGATGGAAAATAACCTGCGTAAATTAAAGGCGGGTCGGGTGGACTTCTGGCACACCGTGGACATCACAGCCCTTGAAATGATGGAAAAGGAATTTCAGGGTGTGGACAAGGGGTTTGCGGTCTGGGAGCATAAACCCCTTCTTGTGATTGAGCTGGTGTCCCGAAAGGAAGGCCCTGCGGCAGTGTTTCTGGAAACCTTTGGCAGGGCTTTCCGGGAATTCAGGGCAAAGGACGGAGACCTGCGGATTCTTGAGGATTTTTATGGCAAAGGTCGGGTGCCCGCAGAGGTGAGAATTCCGTAGGATGTGAAAGCTCCGCCTGCCTGGCAGGGCAGAGCTTCGTTCGGGAAAAAGGAATCAGGGGAGGGCGTCCAGACGGGCTTCGGCCTCTTTCAGGCTATGTACGGGAATGATGTCGTAGCTTGGCCATACTGCTGAGCCCTGCTCAAAGCGGAAGTGCCCCTTGCACTGGTGCATGGGGCTGATGCGAGCCACTGCCCGGACGCCGCTGTCCCAGAGAATCTCCTGAATTTCCTGCATGAAATTGTCGTTGAGATCGGTTTCCATGCAAAAATCACGCAGGTCACTGATGCAGGTAAAACCCTGACGCAGACGCTTGACCTCCTGCAGGACGCGGACCTCAATCTGCTGGGTTTCTTCCTTGCTGAGAATCCGACCCAGGGTGAGGTAAAGCCGATTCTTCTGAATATCCGTACGGACCTGATACACGCTTTTTCCTTTTTGCTGAAAGGGTGGAACAAGGGCGTATGCATGAATTAAGGATAGGCATGCTTGTGACGGATTTTTTCTTTTTTGTCAAAGAAGATCCGTCTCCAATATCCGGAAAGTTCGGGTTTTTCAGAATGAAAGAAGGGCGGCTCCCGCCTGTTCCTGGCGGATACGGGCCACATTGGCGGCAATGACGCCGGATTTTTCCATGTCCTTAAAAAGGATTTCCGTATCCTCTGCAAGGGAGGCTCCGGCCATGACTGCGCGCAGATCCTTCAGGATGTCTGCGGCCAGGTGACGTATGGCAAGGTTGAGGTTGCCCGCCACAAAGGAAGGAGGTGCGCTCTGCGCTGCCCGGCAGGCCAGGGAGGAAAGGGCTGCAATGCGGGCCTGACTGAGACCCATGGCTTGTTTCAGGGGGAGAGGATCCAAACCCTTGAGATCCCGGCAGCAGCGTAAGAGAAGGGCTGCCAGCCCGCCCGCCACAGCTCCGGCCATGAGGGCATCTTCCACACCCCGGAAGGGTTTGGCCAGCATGTCAAAGGCTTTTCCCTCAGGACCCAGGAGAGCGGCATGGGCGACATCCACCCCATGGAGATCCACTTCCCCGTGGGGAGCGGGTCGGAAAAAGGGCAAAGGCCCCAGGTCCCTCACTTCAAGGCCCGCACTCTCCCCAGGCACAAGAAAGGCGGAAAAGGCCTTTTTCCCCTTTTCTTCTCCGGTTACGGCCATCACAATGAAAAGCCCTGCAAGGGGGGCATTGGTGATGAAGGTTTTCTTTCCGGAAATCCGCCAGCCCTCGGCGGTTTTTTCAGCCCTTGTGGCAAGCCCTTTGGGATGGGCCCCGATACCTGGCTCGGAGATGGCAAGGGATGCGGTGAGACTGCCTGCGGCAAGGCGGGGCAGGAGGGCGGCTTTCTGTTCTGTCGTTCCCAGTCCTTTGATGGCAAAAACCGCTGTGAGGTGATGAAGGAGAACGGAAAGAGCAAGGCCCGGACAGGCGGAGGCAAAGGCGATTTCAGCGGATACGGCGGCAATGTCCCCATATCCGCCCCCAAGTCCGCCGGAGGCTTCCGGAATACCGATGCCAAGGATGCCGCTTTTTCCGGCCCTTGTCCAGACTTCCCCGGGCATGGGATGGCTGTTGGCGATGTCGGGAAAATCGTTGAGAATGTGGGAGGCAAAATTTCCAGCCAGGATGCGCAGATCCTGTCGGGTGTGGGGAAAATCCAGAAGGCTGTGAAAGGGATTGGGGCTCACAGTACCAGTTCCTCAATAAAGGTCACAAGCTGGTTTAAATTGCGGCAGGGCCGGACTTCGTGACAGTGGGCCTTGTAGGTGAACATTTCCGAATCCCCCGTACTCCAGGTGGTGAGAGGTTCGGGGTTGAGCCAGATGATCCTGCGGCAGCGATCCCGCATTTCTTCCAGAATCTCCTGATGAGGGTTCTGGTAATTGCTCCGGGCATCTCCGATGATGAGCAGGGTGGTCTTGGTGGAAAGCTCGTGCATGTGCCTTTCCCGAAACCGCACAAAGCTTGCGCCGTAGTCCGTGAGCATGCGGGTGTCGATGCCGGATTCGGAAAAGACCTTTTCAATGGCTTCGTTGACGGGGTTGGCCTTGAAAAGGGGGGTGATGTCCGCCACATCGGAGACAAAGGCAAAGCTTTTCACCCCATTGAAGCATTCCTGAAGGGAATAAAGAATGGCCAGCATGAAGCGGGCCGCAGACCAGACCGAGCCGGACACATCGCAAAGGGCCACGATCTTGCCTTTACGCAGGGGCTTGTCCCTGAAATGCAGTTCCAGGGGAACGCCCTGGAAACGGCCCGCCCGTCTCAGGGTTTTGCGCACATCGAGCATCCCCTTGTTGCGGGAGGCGTACCGCCTTGTGGCCATGTCTTTGAGTTTACGCACCAGACGGTCCGTGACCTCCTTTGTGCGTTCCATTTCAGTGGGGGTCAGGGTGGCAAAGGGTCTTTCCCCGATTTCCTCAAAGCGCGGGTCCGTACGGTTCACCTGTCGCAGGGCCACGTTGTCCGGCCTCTTGTCCCGGGTCAGAAGATCAAAGGAACGGTCCAGCATCTTGGAAAAATAGGCATCGATTTCCCTTTTGGTGAAGGGATCTCCGGGTGCGTCCAGCTCTCCTGCCAGTTGCAGGGCTTTCTGGCGGATCTGGTTGATTTTCAGCATCACGGAAAGGCGGTTGGAGAGCTGGCCCATGTTGGACTTCACCTTGATGGCCAGGGAGCGTTGCTCCACGAGGTTGTGGATTTCCTGCACCTCGTTGAGAAAGGCTTCCGGGTCGCCGCCCAGATAGTCGAGGAGGTTCTGAAGGGCTTCGGCCTCATCCCCCAGATCCTCCCGGATCTTTTCAAGGATTTCCTTCACCCGCTTCTGCTTGGGTGTTTCCGGATTCTCGCTGTCTTCTTCCTGAACATCGTGAAAGGAGGTACGCAGCTCATGGAAAAAGAGGTGGTAGATTTCCAGGAAACGGGGCTGGTCCCTGCGGCTTTTCACAAAATTGGCCATGAGCAGGCTGCGGAAGGCTTCCTCGTCCGTTGCGTCAATGAAGCGGAGCTGGGACATGCAGTCAATGACTTCAAGGGGGGAGACCTTGAGCCCCGCCGCCCGGCAGCAGGCGGAAAATTTGGTGATCATGTCGAGCATGGAAGGCCCTTTCCGCTCAGGCGATGACCGTTTGCAGGCGTTCTTTCACCAGTTCCGCGTCACTTTTGAACTTCACCAGCATGTTCAGGGTGGAGGCCAGCACTTCCGGGGTGATGGTGTCCGCCTGAAGCACCATGAGGGAGCGGGCCCAGTCCAGGGTTTCGGAAATGCAGGGACGTTTTTTAAGATCCAGCCCCCTCAGATTGGCAACGGTGCGCACCAGCTTGTCGAGGAGAATCTCTTCGATGCCGGAGATTTTCATGCGCACGATTTCCTTTTCCGTCTCAATGGCGGGGTAATCAATGAAAAGATGGATGCAGCGCCGCTTGAGGGCATCACTCATGTCCCGGTAGTTGTTGGAAGTGAGGATGACAAAGGGAATGGTCTTGGCCCGGATCGTGCCGATTTCCGGGATGGAGACCTGAAAATCGCTGAGAAGTTCCAGAAGAAAGGCCTCAAACTCCGGGTCGGACTTGTCCACCTCGTCGATGAGCAGGACCACGGGCTTTTCGGACTGGATGGCTTTGAGCAGGGGCCTTGGCTGGAGAAAACGCTCGGAGAAAAAGGCGTCTTCCTGCTCGGAGATCTTTTCCACGGCCTCGGCCAGGGTGTCGGCCTCTTCCACCACGGAATGGATTTTGTCCCGCACCATCTGGGTGTAGAGAAGCTGCTTGGCGTATTCCCATTCATACAGGGCCTTGGCCTCGTCCAGCCCTTCATAGCACTGCATGCGGATGAGGGGGCGGTCCATGCACAGGGAGATGGATTTGGCAAGCTCGGTTTTGCCCACACCTGCGGGGCCTTCCACGAGGATGGGTTTTCTGGTGGCGGCCGCAAGAAAGACCACGGTGGCGATTTCCGTGGAGGGGATGTAGCGGGCTGCGGAAAGGGCTTCTGTTACGTGGGCGACGCTCCGGAATTCCATGAAGCTTCCTTATGCTATGAGGGGTCACAGGAAAAATGCACCTGTAAAGGTTTCCAGGTCTGGGGATCTTGAAGTCCTAAGGACTGGAAGCCCTCATATCAGGGAGGGGGAAAAAGGGCAAGGATTGGATGCCTGGGGTCAGGTCAGGGGCAGATAAATAAGAAGGGAAGCCCCGGGTCTGGTTTCGTCCGGAGGCTGGGCCAGAATATGTCCGCCATGCTGTTTGATGACCGCATAGGCAAGGGAAAGCCCAAGGCCTGTGCCCTTTCGGGTTCCTCGCTGTTTGGTGGAAAAATAGGGATCAAAAATTCTGGAGAGGTTTTTTTCCTCAATGCCGCTGCCCGTATCCATGAAATGGATGCAAAGATAATCTCCCGGAGTGAGCAGGCAGAGGTTTTCGCCCGGATCCGAATCTCTGGCGCTGACACCATGGACCTGAATGGTCAGGATGCCGCCTTTGGGCATGGCGTCCAGGCTGTTTTCCAGGATAGCGGCAAAGGCTTCGGTCAGCGCCTTGCGATCCATGGGCAGGGAGGGAAGGATCACGGGAATATCCATGAGAAGGCGGATGGCGGGGGGCAGGGGGCCTACCATGTCCAAAGCCTGCTGGAGGCAGGCGCGGATCTGGCCCGGAACCCGGACGCCGGTGTCTGCATCCGCCAGAACCAGCATTTTGCGGGTGATGTTTTTCAGTTGGGAGGTGGCGGTTTCAATGCGATTCAGGATGGTGACAATGCCTGGGGGCAGGTTGTTTTCAAAGGCCGCCAGGGAAAGATTGCCCGTGATGGCAGAAAGAAGGTTGTTCACATCATGCACCAGTCCGCCAGCAAGGGTTTTGAGCATGTCAAATTTTTCGCGTTTGCTGCGTTCGGCTTCCAGGCGTTTTTTGATGGAAATATCCCGGATCACCGCCTGAATGAGGGCATTGTCCGTGGTGATCACCTGGCGGGCGTTGATATCCACTTCCAGGGTGCCTTCGTCCTTGTTGAGGAAGGTTTCAATGCGGGCTTCCCTGCCTGAGGCGATCTGAGTCCTGGCGTCCTGTATGCGCCGGTGTTCCGCTTCCGGAAAAAGATCGCAGGCCTGCCTGCCGGTGAGATCTTCCTGGTCAAGGCCGGTCAGTTCTTCGGCTTTGCGGTTGGCCTTGAGGATACGGCCCCTGGCATCCAGGAGAAGAATGGCGTCATTGCTCTGGGCGAAAAGATCCCTGAACTGTTTTTCACTGTGGCTTAGGGCCTTTTCCGCCCGACGCAGGGCTTCCTCCATGACCATTTCATTGGAAACCGGCGTGAGAACGCCCGTGGAAAGGGTGATTCCATCCTGGGGAAAGGTTTCAAGCCTTGCCTGATCCTTGAGCCAGATGCAGGAACCCTCGGGAAGACGTACTTTGTAGATGGCCTCGGATGCGCCCTCTGCGATGTTCCGGTTCCGGAGAACCCTGCGATCCTGGGCCAGGTCTTCGGCTTCCAGTTTCTGCACCCTTGCCCCGTCATCCTGATCCTTTTCCGGATAAACCTTTTGCTCCAGAACAGCGGTGCGGAAGGCTTTGGCCAGGGTGTCCGGTCGTGCGGAAAAGAGCTTGCAGAAACGTGGATCTGCAAATTCATACCAGATATCTGTTTTGTCATCCTTCCAGGCGGCCACATAATGAAAAACCGGAAGATCCATGGAAACCAGCATCGGAGAGGCGGTGAGCAGGGCCAGGAGACGTTTTTCTAGCTCAGGGGAACAGGTATGGCCGAGAATCCTGCCTGCATAGGAGGTGTCGGGCAAGGGTTTGGCGCTGGAAGACATGGAAAACTTCCTTTGGGTAAGCGGTTGGTTGAAAAGGGCTTTTTTCAGAACGCAGGCAGCCCGGCATGGAAGTCTGCCAATCCGGAGAGCAGGGGAGGGAGGATTGCCTGCTGTGCTTTCCGCATGGAAGAACAAAATTGTGACTGGCCTTGTATCATAGTGCAAGGTTGGCAGGAGGGCAAGGAATCCTTTTTTGGGTCTGACCTCTGCATTTTTTGGTTGTAAAGCTTGGGTTGTGGAAAGTTGGGGGGATTTTTTACCGGCCACTGTGTTCAGGGGATCCTGAGTGGGGGCAGGGAGGTTTTGTTCTGGCTCTCCTGGCCAAGGCCAGCGAGAAGAGGCATTTTGAAGGGGGGTTGCATCCGCATCCAGGATGGTGGGGATGCAACCCATGGGTATGTCTTTATTCGGGTTTTTCAGGGAACATTTCACCTGCACCGCCGCCAAGGGCCGCGTAGAGCTGCACCTGATTGGCAAGCCTTGCAAGGCGGGTGGCGATGAGTCCCTGCTGGGCGCTGTACAGAGAGCGCTGGGCATCCAGCACACTGAGGTAGGTGTCACTGCCTTTCTCGTACCGGGCATTGGAAAGCCTGTAGGTATGGGAAAAGGCTTCCACAAGGGATTCCTGGGCCTTCATCTGATCGCCCAGCGTGCCTTTGCGGGCCAGGGCATCGGCCACATCCCGGAACGCCGCCTGAATGGCCCGTTCATAGCGGGCCACGGCGATTTCCTGCTCCACCTTACTGGCCTCAAGGCCGGACCAGGTACGGGGATGGAAGATGGGCACGCTGATGCTGGGCGAGAAACTCCAGGTATCGGATCCGGAACGAAAAAGGCCGGAAAGCTCACTGCTGGCCGTACCGATGGAGCTGGTCAGGGTGATGCGGGGAAAGAAGGCCGCCCGGGCGGCACCGATGTCCGCATGGGCGGCTTTCAGCATGCTTTCCGCCTGAAGAATATCCGGCCTCTGGAGCAGGACTTCGGACGGGGTGCCAAAGCCGCCTTCCTTAAGGGGATGCAGGGAGCTGAGGTTTTCCGGCAACAGGGTTTCATCCACAGGTCTGCCCACAAGAAGGTGGAGGGCATTGAGATCCTGGGCGGTCAGCTCCGTGAACCGGGCCACATCCAGGCGAGCACTTTCCACGCGGGTCTGCACCTGCCTGAGATCCAGTTCCGGCGCAAGCCCCACTTCAACGCGGCGGCGAATCAGCGCCTGGGAAGCTTCCTGGGCCTTGAGGGTGGAGCTGGCGAGATGCAGGTTTTCCCTGTCCATGGCAAGGGTGAGATAGGCTCTGGCCACTTCGGAGATGAGCATGAGCTGCACACTGCGCCGGGCCTGTTCTGTGGCCAGATATTCTTCAAGCGCCCGCTGTTCCAGGCTTCGGAGGCGTCCGAAGAAATCCAGTTCCCAGGCGGTGATGCCCAGCTCCAGACCGTACTGTTCAGCGGTCATGGAACGGCCTGTACTGGAAAGATCCGCAGGCACACGCTGCTGCGAGCCCCTGGCTCCCCCATGCACGGAAGGCAGGAGATCACTGCGCTGGATATGGTGAAGGATGCGCATTTTTTCCACAGAAAGGGCAGCAATGCGCAGATCCCGGTTATTGTCCAGGGCAGCCTGGATCACCTGCTGGAGTTTGGGATCCGTGAAAAAGGATTCCCAGGGTATGGCTCCTGTGACTTTTTCATCCAGGGATTCGGGATAAGCCGGTCCCTGGGGCCAGTCCTTGGGCACCGGGGCTTCGGGCTGGTGATATTCGGGAATCAGGGAGCAGGCGCTGAGAAAAAGCAGCGCAGGCAGTATCAGTAATATCAGAGGTCTTTGCATATCAGTGTCCCTCCGAAGGAATGGGCTGGTCCGTCAGGGCCTGTGGGATGGTAGCAGCTTCTTTTCTGCCCAAAAACCGCACAACCACGACGTAGAACAGGGGAATGAAGAGAATGGCCAGGGTGGTGGAGGTGATCATCCCTCCCAGAACACCGGTGCCGATGGCGGTCTGGGCCCCTGCGCCAGCCCCTGAGGCCAGAGCCAGAGGCAGAACGCCAAAGCCAAAGGCAAGGGAGGTCATGACAATGGGCCGAAGACGCAGGCGGGCCGCTTCCAGGGTGGCTTCCACCAGGGGTTTGCCCTCCTGCATGCGGACCATGGCGAACTGGACAATGAGGATGGCGTTTTTGGTGGTAAGGCCCAGAACGGTGAGAAGGCCGATCTGAAAATACACGTCATTGGGAAAGCCCCTGGCCATGGAGGCAAGGACGCCGCCGATGACACCCAGAGGCAGAACCAGCATGATGGCCACGGGCACGGTCCAGCTTTCATAAAGGGCGGCAAGGCAGAGGAAGATCACAATCATGGAAAAAGCGTAAAGAAGGCCGGTCTGGGATTTTGCCATGCGCTCCTGAAAAGAGATGCCGCTCCAGTCAAAGCCAATGCCCGAAGGCAGGCGATCCACTATTTCCTCCATGGCCTGCATGGCCTCCCCGGTACTCGTTCCATGGGGGGCTTCCCCCCAGATATTGATGGAAGGAAAGGCGTTGAAACGGGCCAGCCGTGGCGCGCCATGGGTCCAGCGGCCGGAGGCGAAGGCGGAAAAAGGGGTCATGGTGCCGCTTTCATTTCGAACATAAAGGCGGTCAATGTCGCTGGGCAGCATGCGGTGTTCGGCATCTGCCTGAACAAAAACCCGTTTGACCCGGCCAGCCTGAATGAAGTCGTTCACATAGGCGCTGCCAAAGGCTGCGGAAATGGTGGTGTGGATGCTGTTGATGGGCACCCCGAGGGTTCCGGCCCGCTCCCAGTCCACATCCATGCGGTACTCAGGCACGTCTTCCATGCCATTGGGCCGGACCCGTGTGAGGCGGGAATCCTGGGCAACCATGCCCAGGAGCTGGTTTCTGGCATCCATGAGTGCGGCATGACCCAAGCCCCCCCGGTCCTGGAGCTGAAAGTCAAACCCTCCGGCCTGCCCCAGTTCTGTCACCGCAGGCGGTGCAAAGGCAAAGACCTGGGCATTGCGGATGCGGCTGAAGCGTCCCATGGCCCGTCCGGCAATGGCGTTTACCTTGAGATCCGAGCGATCCCGCAGATCCCAGTCTTTCAGCTTGATGAAGGCCAGGGCCATGTTCTGTCCACTGCCGCCAAAGCTGAATCCGGACACAGTGAGGATGGAGGCCACGGCTTCCTTTTCGTCTTCAAGGAAATAGGCGCGTACCTCGTCCATGACCTTTTCTGTCTGTTCCATGGTGGAGCCCGCAGGAAGCTGGGCCTGGACAAAAAGGATACCCTGATCCTCGTCCGGCAGATAGGCCGTGGGCATCTGCAGGAAAAGCCAGCCCAGAGCGCCCACCAGAAGGACGTAGATAAAGAGGTAACGGAATTTCTTGCGGATCATTCTGCCCACCCAGGCCTCATATCGGTCCCGGATCCAGAAAAAAAACCGGTCAAAACCCCGGAAAAAGGGTCTGAACAGGAAAAAGGCATGATCCGAGGGTTCATGCCCTTTTGGCACCGGCTTGAGAATGGAGGCGCAGAGAACGGGGGTGAGGATGAGGGCCACCACCACGGAAAGGAGCATGGCGGCGATGACGGTGACGGAGAACTGCCGGTAAATGACGCCGGTAGAACCACCAAAAAAGGCCATGGGCCCGAAAACCGCAGAGAGTACAAGGCCGATGCCAATGAGGGCACTGGTGATTTCCTTCATGGATTTTCGGGTGGCTTCCATGGGCGAAAGGCCTTCTTCCGCCATGACCCGCTCCACGTTTTCCACCACCACAATGGCGTCATCCACCAGAAGACCAATGGCCAGTACCATGGCAAACATGGTGAGCATGTTGATGGAGTAGCCAAAAAAACTCAAAACGGCAAAGGTGCCGAGAATGACCACGGGCACAGCCATGGTAGGGATGAGGGTGGCCCGGATATTGCCCATGAAAAGGTACATGACAAGGAACACAAGAAAGATGGCCTCAAAGAGGGTTTTCACCACCTCGTTGATGGCCACCCGGACAAAGGGCGTGGTGTCGTAGGGATAAATCACCTTGACACCAGGGGGAAAATAACCCGAAAGCTCCTCCATTTTTTCCCGTATGGCCTTGGCCGTATCCAGGGCATTGGCCCCTGCGGCCTGACGGATGGCCATGGCGGCGGTGGGCTTACCGTTAAAGAGGGCGTTGGCATCATAGCGTTCTGTTCCCAGCTCCGCAGTCCCCACATCCCGCACCCGGACGGTGGAGCCGTCGGTCCGGACACGTAAGGGAATGGATCCGAACTCCTCCGGCGTCTTAAGAAGGTTCTGGACAATGATGGAGGCGTTCATCCGTTGCCCCTGCACCGCAGGCAGGGCACCGAACTGACCTGCCGAGATTTCCACGTTGTAGGATCTGAGGGCAAGGATGACATCTTCGATGGTGAGCTGGTAATCCGTGAGTTTTTCCGGATTCAGCCAGATCCGCATGGCGTACTGGGTGCCGAAACTTTCCACCTCACCCACGCCCGGAACCCTGGCCAGAACCTTTTCCACGTTGGACTGGGCATAATCCCGGAGATCATTGCCGTCCATGCTCCCGTCTTCGGAAATCAGCCCCACGATGATGAGATAGTTTCGGGTGGATTTACTGACTTTCACGCCCTGACGCTGCACCACATCCGGAAGGCTGGCCATGGCAAGCTGGAGTTTGTTCTGCACCTGGGACCAGGCCAGATCCGGATCTGTCCCCGGCGCAAAGGTCAGCTCCACCCGGCCTGCACCGGAAGAGTCGCTGGTGGAGGCCATATAGAGGAGCTTGTCAAAGCCCGTCATTTTCTGTTCGATGATCTGCACCACGCTGTTTTCAACGGTTTCCGCCGAAGCACCGGGATAAAAGGCTTCGATGGCGATGGAAGGCGGTGCAATGGGAGGATACTGGGAAATGGGCAGGTTATGGATGGCCAGTCCACCCGCCAGCATGATGACAATGGCGATCACCCAGGCAAAGACCGGGCGATCCAGGAAAAAATTGGATAACATGACCGAGCGCTCCCTTTAGGGCTGGTTGGCGGTTGTCAGTTGGGATATTGCCGGCTGCTGCGTGCTCTCCCGGAGAAGACTTGCGGGAACGGGTTCCACCTGCATGCCCGGTCTTACCTTGAGAAGACCTTCCACAATGAGACGGTCTCCGGGGGCCAGCCCGGAGGTGATGAGCCACTGATCCCGGATGGCGCGGTTGAGCACCAGAGCGCGCTGCTGCACCGTATTTTTTTCATCCACCACGAGGGCCACGGGTTCTCCCTTGGGATTGCGGCCTACCCCCTGCTGGGGAACAAGAATGGCCTGATCCGTTGTTCCCTCCTGGATGACAGCCCGTACAAACATGCCGGGAAGCAGCACATGGTCGGGGTTGGGCACCACAATCCTCAAGGAAAAGGAGCTTGTGGCCGGGTCCACGGTCACATCCCGGAACTGCAGGCGGCCTTCCAGGGGATAGGGTGTTCCGTCTTCCAGAAGAAGACGCACGCGGGTGCTCTTTTCCTTATCCTCATTGAGCAGGCCACTTTGAAGACTGCGGGTGAGGCGCAGCAGTTCCGCGGAAGACTGGGTCACATCCACATAAATGGGATCCAGCTGCTGCACCGTGGACAGGGCCGTGGGCTGATAGGCTGTCACCAGGGTTCCGGTTCTGGCCTGGGTGCGGCCGATGCGTCCGGGAAAGGGCGCTTTGATCCGGGTATAATCGAGATTGATGCGGGCCGCATCCACAGCGCTTTTCCAGTAGGCGATCTCCGCCTGCACCTGGAGCAGGGCCGCGGATGCGTCTTCATAGTCCTGATGGCTGACGGCATTATCCTGCAGAAGATCCCTGTAACGCTCTACCCTGGACCGGGCGGGCGGAAGATTGGCTTCAGCCTTGCCAAGGGAGGCTTTGGCCGACTCATGGGCCACCTGGAAGGGGGAGGGATCGATCTGGTAAAGGATCTGTCCTTCCTTGACATCCGTGCCTTCCTCAAAAAGACGTTTCTGGATCATGCCGTTGATCTGGGGCCGGATTTCCGCAATCCGGTAGGCGGAGGTGCGTCCGGGCAGCTCGGTGCTGAGGGCAAGGGTTTCATGCTGAAGGGTCAGTGTGCCGACCTCCGGAGGGGGCGGGGGCTGGGAAGAGGGTTCACTGTAACTGGTCTGACATCCTGCAAGGAGCAGAACCCAAAAGAGGAGGCAGAGGCCTCCTGACAGAAGACGGGGAAATTGACTGGGGTACATCCACAACCTCCGGTTGGGGTAGGGGGGAAGGAAAACTGGAACCTTTAGGGTTTCAGGAAACAAGCAGGCCTTTAAAGAGTATATCGAGAATGGTGCCCGGATTTTCGGGGTAAGGGTGTTCTTCGGGCTTTTCCAGCCAGAGAAGGAGAAAGGCGTCAAGGATGTTGTCCATCACCACGGCGAGGGTGAAGGGCGGAGCAATTTCCCGGAAAATTTTTTCCCGGATTCCACGGGCAAAGACTTCGGCCACCTTTTCCAGAAAAAGGGTATACCGTGCCCGTACTTCCTCATCGAGGCCAGCATTGAGATTGAAACTGGCTCCCTTGCTCTCCGCAAGAAACAGGCGAACAAAGGCAAGGTTTTCACGGAACATGTCTCCTTTGGCCTGGATATAGCTGCGGAGTTTTTCCGTTACAGGTTCGGCTGCATCCAGAGCCTGGGTAAAGGCCAGATCAAAACGGTCACACTGATCGAGAACCATGGCCTTGTAGAGGTCTTCCTTGTTCTGAAAAAATTTGTAGAGGGTACCGATGGCAAACTCGGATTTTTCGGCAATCTCCTGCATGGAGACATTGTGGTATCCCTTTTCGGAAAAAAGGAGCAGGGCCGCATCCAGCATTTCCTGACGCTGCCGGATTTTTTCCCTTTCCCGCCGGGTGAGGGGGGGCTGGTCCATGACAGATCCTTTCTTTTCAGAATCCTGAAGTTAAAACGAACGTTTGCTCTTGTATGTATAAGAAATAAAACCAGAATGTTTCAGACATAAGTGAATCTGACGTCACATTATAGAAGAAGATTTTTCATTGTCAATTTTTTTATTGCCCCCAAGGGAAAAGTCCCGGATACCAAAGGGATGGAAGGGAAGAAAGGCGCAGAACGGTGGGCTGGGTTCTTTCAGGGCGAAAAAGAAGGGCCTGAAGTCGGAAAAATCCGGCTTCAGGCCCCGGCATGGACAAGCTGGGAGGTTGCCCTTGGGACGAGTCCCAGGGGGGACTCGGGGAGGGGAAATTTTTTTAGCCTGCGCAGTGCTGACGCCAGGAGACAATATCCTCCACCGTGAGTACGGGCAGGCTGTGGGTTTCCCCGAAATCCATTATTTGGGCAAGTTGCGCCATACTGCCGTCGGGATTGGTCAACTCGCAAAGCACACCGCAGGGTTTTAAGCCTGCCAGGCGCATGAGATCCACTGTGGCCTCCGTATGCCCCCGGCGCTCCAGAACGCCGCCGGGTCTTGCCCGCAGGGGAAAGACATGACCCGGACGGTTCAGGTCTTGGGGTTTTGCATCTTCTGCAATGGCTGTGTGAACGGTTCTCACCCGGTCGCTGGCAGAAACACCCGTGGTGACGCCTTCGGCGGCTTCAATGGAAACCGTGAATGCGGTCTGATACGGGCTGGAATTTTTCTCAACCATGGGAGGAAGCTTCAGAGCGCGGATTTTTTCATCCGTTAAGCAGAGACAGACAATGCCGCTGCATTCCCGGATGAGCATGGCCATTTGTTCGGTGTTGAGGGTTTCGGCGGGAAAGATGAGGTCGCCTTCGTTTTCACGATCCTCGTCATCGGTGACAAGGACGCCGTTTCCTCTCTGGAGGGAGGCGATGGCGTTTCGCATACGTTCCACGGAATCGCCAAAACGGGTGGACAGGTTCTGATTCATGGTAAAACTCCTTTTGAGAAATAACAGGTTACCAGAATCAGGGCACAGATGAAGACAGCCGTCTGCACGCGCAGAACAGCCGACGCAGGCGCAAGGCCCTGCGAAGGGGTGACTGTCCTATCCTCTTTCATCCGGACTGTGACCGTCGGCTCCGGCTTTTCACCGGATCTGCTGACCTCCTTCACGATCATAAAGGAGCGCTCGCGGGCTCCCCGGATCAAGACCGGGATACCGCCGGTGGGGAATTTCACCCCGCCCTGAGAATAAGCAGCCCCAACCAAGTCGTTTTTTTTCTCCGTGTCAAGGGAAAAAGGTATCCCCGAAAAACCCGCAGGCCCGCCATTGACGGCCGTGGTTTTTTCAGCGCATGCCATGGATGAGACCTTTGGGCCTGTTTCTTTAAAGAGAGTTTTTTTTTCAGACGTTTATGAGGATATCTGAGCCTGGTCATGGGAGAGAGGCCGTTGGGTTTGAGACCAGAAATCTGCGCTGCCATGGAAAAAGACAGTTTTTTCTTTCTTCTATGGTCAAGGCGTTTTATGCTTTTTCATAATCATGCGGCACAATACAGCTCTCAACCTGCACGGATGGAGGAGACCTCATGGACAGCGCTTCCAGGTTCCAACGCCTCTCTGAACCCGCCTGCAATCCGGGGCTGCTCTTTTTACGGTTTCTTTTTATTTTCTTGGGGATTACCGGGATGGGGTTTGGAGAAGCCCATGCGCAGGTGGTGCGGGTGGGCGTGTACGAAAATCCTCCCAAGATCTTCACGGAAGAATCCGGAAAAGCGGCTGGAATTTTTATTGATATCATCGAATACATCGCAGGCAGGGAGGGCTGGCGCCTGGAGTATGTTCAGGGCGGTTGGGGCGAGGGGCTCGACAGGCTGGAGCGGGGCGAGATTGATCTCATGCCCGATGTGGCCCAGACAGCGGACCGGGAGAGACTTTTCAGCTTTCACAAAGTGCCGGTCATGTCTTCCTGGTTTCAGGTTTATACGCGCAAGGACAGTGCCATTAAAACCATGGAGGATCTGGAAGGAAAACGCATTGCCGTTCTGGAGCGCTCGGTGCAGCATGCGGCCTTTCAGCAGCTTGCGGATGGATTCGGCCTCACAATCACGCTGCTTTCCCGGCCGGATTACCAGAGTATTTTTGAAGCGGTTGTGGGAGAGGAGGCGGATGCGGCTGTGGCCAACAACTTTCTGCTGCTGACAGCAAGGCAGATGGGGCTTGTGGATACCAGCATCCTTTTCAGTCCCTCTAATCTGTACTTTGCCTCTCCCAAAAACAGGCAGGAATCGCTTCTCGCAGCCATTGACACCCACCTTCTGCTTCTCAAGCAGGATCACCAGTCGGCCTATTACCGATCGCTGAAATACTGGTCTTCGGAGCGGGTGAAATTTGTTTTTCCCGCCTGGGCAAAAATCGCAGGCCTTGGGGTGGGGCTTGCCCTTCTCGTCAGCCTTGGGGGAGGCTTTGTGCTGAAACGTCAGGTGAATGCCAGAACCCGGGAGCTTTTTCTGCGGAACAGGGAACTGAACGCCATGTATGAGGAGGTGAAAGACAGAGAAAGGGCCCTGCGGGAGTTGAACGCCAACCTGGAAAGCCGGGTCAGTCAGAGGACGGAAGAACTGAAAGAGGCCAAGGAGCGGGCCGAATCGGCGGATCGGCTCAAGTCCGCCTTTCTGGCCAGCATGTCCCATGAGCTGCGTACGCCGCTTAATTCCATCATTGGATTCACAGGCATTCTGCTCCAGGGCCTCGCCGGGCCCCTCAATGAAGAGCAGCAGAAACAGATGCGCATGGTGCAGGTGAGTTCCCGCCACCTCCTGGCTCTGATCAACGATGTGCTGGATATTTCCAAGATTGAGGCCGGGGAGCTGCGCCTTGCCTTCTCTACCTTTGGACTTCCTGGGGCCATTGAAAAGGTGGTGCGTGTGGTTTCTCCCATGGCCGAGAAAAAGGGGATCGGGCTGAAACTGCACATCGGAGAAGATGTGGGCGAGGTCTGCACGGACCAGCGTCGCCTGGAGCAGGTTATCCTGAATCTTCTCAGCAACGCCGTCAAGTTCACGGACAAAGGCTGGGTGGAAGTGATATGCACCTCCGAGGGCGCCTTTTGTGTTCTGGCGGTGAAGGACACAGGCATAGGTCTGAAACCCGAAGAAATCCCCGAACTTTTTCAGCCCTTTTATCAGAGCGACACCGGGCTTGCGCGTAAGCATGAAGGGACGGGGCTGGGGCTTTCCATCTGCAGGAAACTGATTGCTATGATGGGGGGAAGCATTGATGTGGAAAGTCAGTGGGGGAGTGGCAGTACCTTCACCATCCGTTTTCCCAAACAGGCGGGAGGCCTGATATGAGCAAAACCTTGCTGATCATTGAAGACAATGAACATAATTTTTACATGATGCGATTTCTCCTGGAGAACAAGGGTTTTACTGTCATTGGCGCGGAAAACGGACGAAAGGGGATTGATGAGGCCCTTCGCCATAAACCGGAAGCCATTCTTCTGGATATTCAGCTTCCGGAAATGGATGGCTATGCTGTGGCTGCGGAGCTGAAAAAGCACGCGCTGCTTGCGGATGTGCCGATCATATCCGTCACCTCCTATGCCATGGTGGGCGACAAGGAGCGTATCCTTGCTTCGGGTGCCACAGGATATATTGAAAAACCCATTGACCCGGAAACTTTTGTGGAAGAGGTGATCGCCTACCTCAGAAAAGACGGCGAAGAGACTTAAAAGGGGGCGTCCATGAAGGTTCTCGTTGTTGATGATCATGAAGAAAACCTTTTTTTGCTGATAAGCCTGTTAAAAGGGCACGGATATACGGTGATTCAGGCCCGGCATGGGCAAGAAGCCATGGAGGCGCTTGAAAAAGAAGGTGTGGACCTGATCATCAGCGATATTCTCATGCCGGTGATGGATGGGTTTCAGTTGTGTCGCAAGGTCAAGGCTGACCCCCGGCTGCGCCAGATTCCCTTTATCGTCTATACGGCCACGTACACAGGTCCCCAGGATGAGGCCTTTGCCCTGAAAATCGGTGCGGATTGTTTTATCGAAAAACCCTGTGAGCCGGAGATTTTCATGAAGACCGTGCAGGAGGTGATGGGGCGGTCTGTACGTGAAATCAGCGCAATACCTCTGGCGGATGAGGGGGAGGTTTTTAAGCTGTACAGCGAACGCCTGGTGCGGAAGCTGGAGCAGAAAATGCTGGAGGCAGAAGGAGAACTTGCGCGGCGTCTGGAAACGGAAAAAGCCCTGCGTGAAAGCGAGAGACGACTCATCACAGCCCAGCAGATTGCAAAGCTTGGGGATTTCACATGGGACCTTGAAACCGGAGCCATCACAGCCTCGCCGCCTCTTTACGCCCTCCTTGGGTATGAGACAGGGGAGGTTTTTGATTATGACAGAGTGAATGCCAGCATACATCACCCTGAGGATCTGGAAAGGGTGCGGCAATGGGTGGAGGCCTGCATTGCTTCGGAAGGTGAGGAACTGACGCCCAATGAGTACCGGGTTTTACGGAAGGACGGCGAGGTCCTTTTTGTTCGTACCCAGGGCATCCTTTTGCACAGGGAGGGAAAAAAGCCCTTGGTCTTTGCCACGGTGCAGGACGTAAGTGAACGTAAAAAGGCGGAACAGGAAAAGGAAAAACTACAAGCGCAGTTGTTTCAGGCCCAGAAAATGGAGTCCATCGGTCGTCTTGCCGGTGGGGTGGCCCACGATTTCAACAATATGCTGGGGGTGATCATGGGGTATGCGGACCTTGCCCTCATGTCTCTTCAGCCAGGCGATCCCCTTTGGGCGAAACTTGAGGAGATCCGCAATGCGGCCGCTCGTTCTGCGGAGCTGACGCGCCAGTTGCTGACCTTTGCCCGCAAACAGACCATCACGCCCAAGGTTCTTCACATCAACGCGGTTGTGGACTCCATGCTCAAGATGCTGCGGCGTCTTCTGGGAGAGGAGATCCATCTGGACTGGCTTCCTGGCAAAGATCTCTGGCCTGTGCTCATGGACGCATCCCAGGTGGATCAGATTCTTGCCAACCTCTGTGTGAATGCCAGGGACGCCATAGATGGCGTGGGTCGGATCAGCATTGCCACCAAAAATGTTTTTTTTGACGATGCGGATTGCATGCGGCATGCGGACTTTGTCCCTGGGGCCTACGTTCTTCTCACGGTCAGTGACACGGGCTGTGGTATGGATAAAGAAACCCTGGACAAGATTTTTGAGCCCTTTTTCACCACAAAAAGCCTGGATAAGGGGACGGGGCTGGGCCTTGCAACGGTGTATGGAATTGTGAAGCAGAACAATGGGTTCATCCATGTTTATAGTGAGCCGGGAGGGGGAAGCACCTTCAGGATCTATCTGCGCAGGCACGAAGGCGCCCTGGATCCGCCTGCCAAGAAAGCCTCTTTGTTTCTTCAGAGTGGCAACGAAACCATCCTGCTCGTTGAGGATGAACTGGCTTTTCTGCAGATCACCACCACCATGCTCCAGAACCATGGGTACAGGGTGCTGGGAACCCAGCATCCCAGCGAAGCCCTGAACATCGCAAGGGAGTACAAGGAGACCATTCACATGCTGATCACGGATGTGGTGATGCCCGGCATGGCGGGTCCGGATCTCGCAGGGCAGATCCGGGCCATCCTGCCGCAGATCCGCTGTCTGTTCATGTCCGGATTCACAAAGGATATCATCACCCATCGCGGAATCCTGGAAAGTCAGAGCTTCTTCATCCAAAAGCCCTTTTCCATGCGGGATTTTGTCATGAAGGTGAGAGCCGTGCTGGACGAATAGCCCAGAAAAAGCCCTTGGGACTATCCCGAAACCATTGTAAGGCTGTCACAGCAGTTCTTTTTTTACCGCTGCCCCCAGTCTTGCCATACCTGTATCAATGCCTGTTTCGTCCACGCAGGAAAAATTGAGCCTCAGGGTATTGACTTCCTTTCGGTGGGTATAGAAGGGATCTCCCGGCACAAAGGCCACCTTTTCTTCAATGGCCCGGTGGAACAGGGACATGGCGGAAAGTCCCTGGGGAAGTGTCATCCAGAGGAACATACCACCTTCCGGTCGGGTACACTTCACCTCTTTGGGGAAATAGGCTTCCATGCTCCGGAGCATGGCAAGACGCTGACGGTCATAGACCTTGAGAATGGTCGCAATGTGGGTGTCCAGATCATTTTCGAGGAAAAACTGGCGCAGGATGCGTTGACCGAAATACTGGGTATGAAGATCCGTTGCCTGCTTGGCCACAATGAGTTTGTCCATGATGGCATCGGGCGCCACAATCCAGCCAATGCGCAGGCCCGGTGCAACCACTTTGGAAAAGGAGCCCAGCATGACGGTTTGTTCCGGAAGCCTTTGGGCAAAGCTTCTCTGGTGCTTGCCTGTAAAACGCAGCTCCCCATAGGGATCATCCTCAATGAGAAGGGTGTCGGAACCCTGGAGTACCCCGGCTACTTCATCCCGGTTGGCGTCGGGATAGGTGATGCCCGAAGGGTTCTGAAAGTTGGGAACCACATAGAGAAGCTTGGGTTTTTCCTTTTTCAGCATCTTGGCCAGGGCTTCGGTGTCCATGCCTTCTTCGGATACGGGAACGGGATGGAATCGGGCCCTGTATACGGAAAAGGCCTGAATGGCGCCGAGATAGCCCGGCTCCTCGATGGCCACAGGATCTCCTTCGTTGAGAAGGATTTTGCCCATGAGGTCGAGACCCTGCTGGGATCCACTGGTGATGAGGATATTTTCCACCTTCACCTCAAGGCCCTTTTTCTGCCTGTAACGCTGGGCGATCATTTCCCTGAGTACGATATCGCCTTCGGAGTTGGCATACTGGAGGGCTTCTTTTCCTGCGGTTTCAAAGACCCGGTGCGTGGCCTCCTGGAGGGCGGCCACAGGAAAAAAATCACGGTTGGGCAGGCCGCCCGCAAAGGAGATCACCGCAGGGTCAATGGCCACCTTCAGGATTTCCCGGATAAAGGACCTTGGCACATCGGAAATGCGATCGGAAAAATGGGTTGTCATGGCAAACCTCATGGATAAGGGATAAGGCTGGCCCGCAAGACTTCGGGTCAGTCTGTGGGATTTTTCATTGAAAGAGAAATTCTTTTCCGGGGGGCATCCACATCCATGACCCGCACCATCACCCGCTGGCCCACTGTGGCCACCTGGTGGGGGTCTTTTACAAAGCGATCTGCCATCTGGCTGATATGCACCAGCCCATCCTGGTGTACGCCCACGTCCACAAAACATCCGAAGTTGGTGACATTGGTGACAATGCCCGGAAGCTTCATTCCGATTTTCAGGTCTGTAATGGCATGCACATCCGCAAAACAGAACAGGGAAAAGCCCTGCCTGGGATCCCGCCCCGGTTTTTCGAGTTCCCCCAGAATATCCCTGAGGGTGGGAAGCCCCACATCCTCCGTCTGGTAGGCTTCAAGCCGGATTTTTGCACGTCGGCCGGAGTCTTTCATGAGATCCGCCACATCGGCCCCCAGATCCTTTGCCATGCGCTGGACGAGATCGTAGCGTTCCGGATGCACAGCACTGGCATCCAAAGGATTGCTGCTTTCCGGGATTCTGAGAAAACCTGCGGCCTGCTCAAAGGTTCGCGCTCCCAAACGGGGAACTTTCATGAGGGATTTCCGGTCCTGAAAGGGACCGTTTTCCGTTCGGTACTGCACCACAGCCTTTGCCAGTTTGGGCCCAAGACCCGCCACATAGGAAAGAAGGGGAGCGCTGGCCGTGTTCAGGGTCACCCCCACCCGGTTCACGCAGGAGGAAACCACAGCGTCCAGGCGCTGTCGGAGAAGGTTGGGATCCACATCATGCTGGTATTGCCCCACGCCAATGGCTTTGGGGTCGATTTTAACGAGCTCGGAAAGAGGGTCCATGAGTCTGCGGCCGATGGAAACAGCGCCCCTGATGGTGAGATCCTTATCCGGGAATTCCTCCCTTGCAATGTCAGAAGCCGAATACACCGAAGCCCCGGCTTCGTTCACCAGAACAAGGGGGATGGAAAGGCCAAGCTTCCGGAAAAAAGTTTCGGTCTCCCGGCCTGCGGTGCCGTTTCCGATGGCAATGGCGGAAACCGGAAAATGCTTTAAGAGTTTCCGGATAAGGACTTCCGCCTCCCTTTCCCGTTCAAAGGGATGGATCAGGGCATCGGCAACCAGGGCGGCGCTGGCATCGAGCACCACAACCTTGCAGCCTGTACGGAATCCAGGATCCACGGCCATCACGGGTTTGCTTCCCAGAGGCGGGGCCATGAGCAAAGCTTCCAGATTGGTGGCGAATACCTGGATGGCCTCCAGATCGGCTTTTTCCCTGAGCAGCTGTTTCAGCTCCGGTTCCAGGCTGGGGGCCAGGAGGCGTTTCCAGGCATCCAGAGCCGCCTTTTCCACTTCCAGGGAAGTTTTGTTTTTTCTGCGGACCACTCTGGCAAGGATGCGGGCAGTGGCTTCTTCCGCATCCGGCCGGATGGTGATGCGGAGAAATCCTTCGCGTTCGCCGCGGAACATGGCGAGGATCCTGTGACCGCCTGCGCGGGTGGCCATTTCCCCATGATCAAAATAATCCCTGAAAGTGGCGCCTTCGTTTTCCCTGCCCTTGACCACAAGGCTTCGGATCTGGGCTTTTTTTGAAAAAAGATCCCGGAGTTCCGCGCGGATGCGGGCATCTTCACTGATCTTTTCCGCAAGGATATCCCGACTCCCAGCCAAGGCGGCCTCGGCGTCGGGAACCCCTTCCTTTATATAGCGCCTGGCTTCTTCCAGGGGATCCAGGGTGTCGGACTGGGCCCAGAGGACTTCGGCCAGGGGGTCCAGTCCCTTTTCCCTGGCCATGGTGGCCCGTGTCCTGCGTTTGGGGCGGTAGGGCAGGTAAAGGTCTTCAAGGATGGCGAGATTTTCTGCGGCCTGGATATGGGAAAGGAGGCTTGGATCCTCGATGCGCTGCTCAGCAAGGGAGGCGAGTACGGTCTGCCTTCTGGCTTCGAGCTTCTGATGCGCCTCCAGGTAATCCAGAATGCCTGCGATCTGGACTTCATCCAGGCCTCCGGTTTTTTCCTTTCTGTAGCGGGCCATGAAAGGGAGGGTGGCACCTTCGGCAAGCAGATTTTCTACGGCCATGACTTGGTTTTTCTGGATGCCAAGGCTTTTGGCGATGGTTTCATGGATGCTTTTCATGGCGTCTTCCTGATCAGCCGCTGGATGGGTGGGGAGGGGCTTTCCCTTGACGGTGGAGAATCTACGCCATGGCGTAGGGGAATGCAAGGAGGCTTTGGACGCATAAAAGAACTTGTCATGGAAGGAGGGGGTGGAGTAAAGGGTGGGCAGGCCCATACTGGTCTCATTTTTTTCCCGGCCTGTACGTACTTTACCCCATGGTTCAGGACCAGGAGGAGGAAAACATGGAGACCGTTCTTTCAGGAAAGTTGAATCCCGGAAGATCGGGCGCATCCCCCTGATTTTTTCTGCATGCCACGGAGGTTTTTGTGTGAACCCAGGCACCCATGACGCGGCCATCCTCGCGGAAAAGTTAGCCCTTCTTCTCACCCGGAGAGAAAAAACCCTGGCCCTGGCGGAAAGCTGCACCGGCGGGCTTATGGCTCATCTTTTCACGGCCCTTGCCGGAAGTTCGGCCTATTTCAGGCTTTCTGCGGTGACCTACGCCAATGACACCAAGGAGAAAGTGCTGGGCGTGCGGCGGGAAACCCTCCATGCCCACGGTGCGGTAAGCGAGGCTGTGGCAAGGGAGATGGCTGTGGGCGCACGCAGGGTGGGTATGGCGGATTTCGGTCTTTCCACGACTGGGATTGCCGGGCCTTCCGGCGGAACGGAGACAAAGCCCGTGGGCATGGTCTGCATTGGCCTCTGTACGGCCCAAAGCCTGCAATCCTGGTGTTTGATCCGGGATACGGGAGAAAGAAAGGCCAACCAGAGGCTTTTTGCCGCCCTGGCCCTGGAACGGCTTTACCACTTCATGCTGGAGGAAAGTTCATGAACGTACCCGTACTTGAGGTGCGGAATCTGGTGAAACATTTTGGCAGGGTGGAGGCTGTGCGTGGGATTGATTTTGCCATTCAACCCGGAACCTGTTTTGGACTTTTAGGCCCCAATGGCGCTGGAAAAACCACTACCATTGAAGTGATTGAAGGCATTCTTTCCCCCACATCCGGAGAAATTCTCTACAAAGGCAGGCCCAGGGGGCGGGCGTTCCGGGAAGAGGTGGGCATTCAGCTCCAGAGTACGGAGCTGCTGGTGTTGCAGACCGTGCGGGAAACCCTTGAGGTCTTTCGGAATCTCTACCGCCGCAGAGCTCCCCTGGAAGAGTTGATTCATACCTGTCAGATCCAGGATATCCTGGACAAGGACAATGCCCGCATATCCGGCGGTCAGAAGCAACGGCTGCTTTTGGCCATGGCCCTTGCCAATGATCCGGACCTTATTTTTCTGGATGAGCCCACAACGGGGCTGGATCCCCAGGCAAGACGTCATCTCTGGGAAATTGTGGGGCGGATCAAGCGCCTGGGAAAAACCCTGGTACTCACCACCCATTATATGGAAGAAGCGGAAATCCTCTGTGATGAGATTGCCATTGTGGACGCAGGCCGTATCATTGCCATGGGTAGCCCCAGGGATCTTCTGGCGACCCACGGAGATGGAGCGGTGATCAGCCTCGGAGCAGACGCCCTGAAAGGCCGTATGCCCGAAGCCTTTCCCTGGTCCCTGCGCCAGAGCGAGGCGGGGCTTTCCATTCATACCCGGGATGCCGGAGAAACGCTGAAGGCCCTGGTGGCGCTGGGCGCAGACCTTGATCATCTTTCGGTCCGATCCTTTAACCTTGAGGATCTTTTCATTGCACTCACGGGCCGGGAATTGCGGCCTTAGAACCTTCGGGAAGGAAGATGGGGGCCTGACCGGAGCGGGCAGCGCCTTTTCCGGAACCGTCCATTTTCTTTCCGTGTACAGGAAACGCCAATGATCCGACGTATTCTCACCATTATACGGGCCCGCGTCCGGGAGTTTTACCGAGATAAAACAAGCCTTGGTTGGAATTTTCTTTTTCCCCTGCTCATCATCCTGGGTTTCAGTTTTTTATTTTCCGGAGATGGTAAGATCTTTGCCAAAGCAGGCGTGGTCCAGGGGCCTGTGGCCGTGGAAAGCCTGGAAAGTCTGGAGCGTTTTCAGAAAAGCCGTCACCTGGACATCATTTTTTTTGAAAACCTGGAGGAAGGACTTCGGGCTCTGGAAAGGCAGAGAATTGATTTTCTTCTGAATCCCGGAGATGGACGCTATTGGGTGGCGGAAGGGGCGCCGGGGGGGTATGTGGCCGAACGTTTTCTCAAGGCTGCGGACAATCCGGATACGGGGAAATTTTCAAAAACCTCCGTGGCAGGGGAGGGGCTTCCCTATGTGGAGTGGCTGTTTCCAGGGATTCTCGGCATGAATGTCATGTTCAGCTCCTTGTTTGGTGTGGGATATGCCATTGTCCGTTATCGTAAAAACGGGGTTCTGAAACGCATGAGCGTCACCCCGCTGCGGTCCTGGGAATTTCTCACAGCCCAGGTGCTGTCACGGCTGTTTCTGATTTTTGTGAACGTTGCCATTGTGCTTGGGGCGTGTACCCTGCTCTATGGCTTTGAAATCCGGGGTTCGATCTGGCTTTTGGTTCCGATTTTTCTTCTGGGTGGTTTTGCCTTGGTCAGTCTTTCGGTGATCCTTGCCTCGCGTACGGAAAGTGAGGAGTTTGCCGAGGGCGTTCTCAACCTCATGGCCTGGCCCATGATGTTTCTTTCCGAAGTCTGGTTTTCCCTGGAAGGGGCCAAGGGTTGGGTAAAACAGATGGCGGATTTCCTTCCCCTGACCCACCTCATCGGGGCGGCCCGCAAGGTGATGAACGAAGGGGCCGGATTGGGGGACATTCTTCCCCATCTGGGCGCTTTGCTGCTTATGTCTCTGGTTTTCATGGTGATTGGGGCGTCACTCTTCCGATGGCATCGGGAAGGTTGAGCTGAAGCCAGGCCTTAACCATGGCAAAAGCCTCGGGATGGGGGACGATTTTCGGATCCTGGCGGCGGGTGCGATCAAAAAAATCCGCAAGGGCCATCCAGCGCAGGGCGGTGACTTCTCCGTCTTGAAAAGAAAAACTTTCCAGGGACTTGTGTGGAATGCGCAGAAGATATATATGATGATATTCCCGGTCCCAGAAAGGTGCATCCCTGTCCCCATGATACTGACAGGAAAGCACCTTGCCCACAGGTTTAAGGTCTTCCGGGCGTACTTCAAGGCCCAGCTCTTCAGCGGCTTCCCTGACTGCCGCCCACAGGGGCGAGCTGCCTGCCGGGACATGTCCCGCTACAGAAATGTCCCATTTTCCTGGATACACATGCTTGTGCAAAGCGCGCTTTTGTAATAGAAGTTGACCGTATTCGTTGATAATCCAGAGATGGATCGTTGCGTGAAAATCACCGTTCTTATGGATTTGACTGCGGGTTGAGATTCTTCCGGTGCCCGCTCCCTGCGTATCAAAAATTTCCATAAGTTCTTTTTCTGCTGGGTCCATTGGGTTTTTCCTTGGGTGGGGTGTTTGTTTTTTAAACATCTCCTGCCTGACCAAGCCCTGCCCCTGGGGCAGGCATGACATGTATATCATAAAATACAAGGAGGATCCCGATGCAGGAAGCCCCATCCTGTAGAGATCCCTATCTTTTTCCTCCGGACGCGGGTCTGTGCGAGGATCCCTACCGCAACCGGAAGCCGTCTCTGCCGCCCTGGAAAATTCTGGTAACGGATGATGACCCTGAGGTGCATCGCCTGACGCGTATGGTTTTGGGGAACATGATGTTTGAGGAAAGGGGATTCTGCCTGCTGGAAGCCCATTCCGCAGGAGAGGCCCGAAGGATACTTGATCTGCACAAAGATGTGGCGGTGCTGCTTTTGGATGTGGTGATGGAAAACGATACCGCAGGCCTTGATCTTGTGACCTTCATCCGCGAACAGAAGAAAAATATCTGCCTGCAGATTCTGCTGCGTACGGGCCAGCCGGGACTGGCGCCGGAAAACAGAGTGGTAACGGATTATGGCATTAATGATTATCAGTCCAAAAGCGATCTGACTTCCCAGCGTTTTGTCAGCTCTGTTGTCATGGGTCTGCGGGCTTACCGGGATTGCCAGGCCCTGCAAAGTCTCAATGAGCGCCTGCGCATCAGCCTCAGGGAGAACGCCCGGATCCGTGAAGTACTGGAAAGTACAAACAGCCTGCTTGAGTCCCGTGTGGCCGAGCGGACCGCAGAGCTTGAAAGAATGAATGCGGATCTGCGGGACGCCATGGAAGCCACCCAGGAGCTTGCCTGCCGCGCCGAAGCGGCCAGTCGGGCCAAAACGGTCTTTCTTGCCAATATGAGTCATGAAATCCGTACGCCCATGAATGGCATCCTGGGTATGGCGGATCTTCTGCGTGAAAACGGACTGAGCCGGGAACAGCGGGAGATGCTGGAGGTGATCCGGAGCAGCGGCGAGCATCTGCTGGGCATTATTGATGATCTTCTCGACTATGCCACCCTGGAATCCGGCGGTTTTCGCCTGGATGTGCGACCCTTTGATCCGGAAAGACTCATACTTTCACTGCTGGATTCAACGGCGGCCAAGGCCCGGGAAAAGAAAATCCGTCTTAAGTTTTATCCCGGTTCCGATCTTCCCGGCCTTCTCATGGGAGATGGAGACCGGGTGCGTCAGATTCTTGGAAATCTTCTGGGCAATGCGGTGAAATTTACCGAAGGCGGTGAAGTGGTCCTGCGCGTCGGAGGACGTCTGGAGCAGAATGAGACCTTCATGCTGGAAGTGGAAGTAACGGATACGGGGGAAGGGATTCCGGAAGATCAGAGAGCCTTGATTTTTGCACCTTTTACCCAGGTAGACGCAACGCGTACGCGTCGCCATGGAGGAACGGGCCTGGGGCTTGCCATTTGCCGCAGACTGGTCCTGCAGATGCGGGGGCATATCCATGCTTATGCCAGACCCGGAGGCGGAACGGGCTTTTCTCTGCGCATTCCCTTTCCCCTGGCCGGAGCACCCAGCCCCTTTCCTCAGGCCTGGCAGGGCATGCTGACGGGGAAATTTGTGGGGATATGCATGGAGGATTCCGAAGAAGCGGCTCTGGTGGCTTCCTGGGTGGAAGATGCCGGGGGATTTGCGGAAGTTGCGCCGGAAGGAAAAGATTTGACGCCCTTATTCTGGGTGGTGGATTCGGGTATTCAGCCCCCTGGGGAAGGTGTGGTCCTGCAGGTGGATGCGCCGGACACGGAGGCTCCCATTCTGCGGAGACCTTTAATCCGCTCTCGTTTTTTTGGTGTGCTTCAGGATATTCTGGGTCCCCTGTCCCTTGCCGGTCGATCCGCCATCTGTCTGGAGGGCCGCAGGGTTCTTGTGGTGGAAGACCAACCTGTGAATCGTACCGTTGTGGCAAAAATTCTGGAGCGCAAGGGTTTTTTTGTGGATCTGGCGGAAGATGGGCGTGAGGGGCTCAATCGTTTGCAGGATGGATGCTATGATGCGGTTCTCATGGATATGCGGATGCCGGTGATGGATGGCCTGACGGCCACCCGGGCCTTGCGCGCGGGGGATGCGGGCGATAAAAACCGCTGGATTCCTGTCATTGCCCTCACAGCCAATGCAGCGGTTGAGGATAAAAAAACCTGCATGGATGCAGGCATGGATGATTATCTGGCCAAACCCGTCAAGCCCGATGCCCTGGTTGCGGTTCTGGAGCGCTGGATCCGGTCTTCTTGATTCCTCGGATCTTCTGGTGTATGGATTCTTACTTTGGGGCTTTGTCTCATAAAAGCCCCTGAGCAGGTAAAAAAAACCTGCTTTAAAGAAGATGATTTTTCAGGATTTTTGATTTCCAAAGCTTTTTTAAGCATAAAAATAAACCGGGTTTTGTAAAAAAACTGGAAAGAAAACATGCAATCTTGTATGTTAAAAACGTTTGGAGGTTCAGGGATGGGCAGTGAAGATTTCTGGCAGAAACACTCGGAACGCTACCTTGAAATGGCCTTCAATACGGAAAGACGCGAAAGGGTATCCCACCCTGACGGATATGGCTGCAAAAAAGGCGATTGCGGAGACACCATAGAATTTTTTCTGACCCTTGATGAAAACCGCCTTCGTTTTATCTCCTACCAGGTGGATGGATGTCTTAATACCAATGCCTGCGCCGCAAGCATTGCCTTGCTGACGGAAGGTGAGGATCTGGAAGCGGCATGGAAGATGACGCCCGAGAGGCTTATTGCCTACCTTGAAACCCTTCCGGAACATGAGCTGCACTGTGCAGAACTCGCCACAGGCGCTTTTTACCTGGCTTTGGCGGATGCGGAGAGAAAAAGCAAAAGGCAGAAAAAAGAAACCTGAAAGCATGAAAAATCCTTAGCTTTCCGGTAACCCGCGCTATGTTTCCAAGACCCCGTGCAGGGTATTTTTTTATTCTGCCCCAAGAATGGAAACTGAAAAGTAAGGCCGGATATATGGGGATTAAGAGAATCTTTTCATTCACCCCTGCGCGGTATTTTGTTTTTTATACTTCTGGAAAAGATCTTGGTGTCCCGGAGTTCCGGCGTTTTTTTGTGAGTGCATCAGACATGCGGTTGTGAGGCGGTTTTTTTCGTCAACACACCAAGGCACAGATTATGAGGAGGTTACAGGGAATGTCGGATCGGTCCACATTCATGAAGTTGCGGGAAGATGAGCGTGAAGTGCGTAAAAGCCTGATCATCAATGCAGCCATGAAACTTTTTGAGGAAAAGTCCTTCCATGATATCGGCATGCGGGATATTGCCGCAGAGGCGGGCGTTTCCGCCGCATCCATATACCGGTATTTTCCAAGCCGGGATGACCTGTTTGTGGAAGCCCTGATCCAGGATATCAACTCCATTGAAGGGCTCCTGGAGCAGCGCCTCTCCAGTGGGGGCAGCATTGAGGATCTGGCCGTTGCCGTCGTGGATTATCTCATTGACAATGAGGCCACCTTCCAGATGATGTGTCACTTCATGATCCGCGGAGAAGTGAATACGCGGGCTTTGAAAAAATTCAACGCTGTGCAGCGCTATTTCCTCAAGATGTTCGATGAAATGGTGAAGCGTGCGGGAGGTGCGGAAAACATCCGGTTTTTCACCCACGCCTTTTTTGCCTCCCTGGCTGGCGTTGTCATGACCTTCCGGAATTATCCGGGAAGAAATTCCCAGGAAAGGCGACGCTATATGCACAAGCTTGCCCTTCTCATCATGCGGGAGGGCAATAGCCTGGATGAGGATATCTTTGAAAAGGATCTGGCAGAAATCCGCAAGGCCCGGGAAAATGCAGCCGGGTGACAGGTTTTTCCTGACTGGCTGCCGGAAAAGGGACCCATTCCGGGATTTTTTTTTCGGGTTCCTGGGCATGAAAAAACAGCAGAGCCAAGGCTGTTGTGCCAAGGAAATCTAAGTTTTTTTTCAGACAGCGGGCGGCAGCTTCCATAAAACGAGAGAAAGGGGCACAGATTTTTAATCTGTGCCCCTTTTTTTTTGCGTTATTTTCGACCAGGTTTTTTTTGTAAAAAAATCAGGATACAGGCGCTCGCTTATTTTTTAAACCGGATTTTTCAGGCTTGTTTTTTTTATTCCATCATGACAGAACCGTTTTCATTCGAGGTGCGCCAGACGCTTGATAGGGAATCCCGTGAAAGTCGGGAACGGGCCCACCGCTGTAACCGGGGATGTTTTTTTCCAGGGCTGGAATTCGGGTATCTGTAAGGAAAGGATGCCGTATTTCCGTCTTTGACAAGGCTACTGTCTGAAAAGGGACGGGAAGGCCGAAAAAAGCAGAAGATCCGGGAGTCAGAAGACCTGCCTTGAATGCTGTATCCCCGGCCTCTTGCGGATCAGAGGGCGGAAGGAAACCCCGGAAATTCATATCATGGTACAGGGCTTTGCTGCCCGCGTCGCCAGGATAGTCAGGCTTACACTTCCTTCCTCCTTTTTTTCCTGCCCAAGGGTCCCTTTCGTGTTTTTTTAAGCTCCAAATGAATGGATTTTTTCTGAGGCCTTTTTGTGCACATTCTGCGGCCTGCGTCTTTTTTTTGAGCCAAACGAAGCGCTTTGAATGAAGGTATTTGTTTTTTTAATTTTTTCAGTATGGCGGCACTCTAAGGGAAAGTTTTTTATCATGAAAAATAGCATAGTCTGGCTGCTGGTTTTTCTTTTGTTTTCCGTAAAGGCGGGGTTTGCGGGGCCTCAGCGCATTTTACCCATGGCTCCGAATCTTGTGGAAACGGTCTTTGCCCTTGGTGCAGGTGATCTTGTGGTGGGAATCCCTGAGTACACGATCTTTCCGCCCGAAGCCCTGCATCTGCCGTCTGCTGGTGGATATTTTAATCCCAACCTGGAGCGCATTGCGGTTTTACGGCCGGACCTGGTGCTGGTGCAGGGACGCCATGAAAGGCTGCAGACCTATTGCCAGAGAATGCGGATTCCCGTGCTGGCGTTGGTGATGGAAGATCGGATTTCCATCGAAAAGGCGATTTTAACCCTGGGTCAGGTTCTGGATAAAGAAAATGAAGCCAGGGCCCTGACTGAGGCCATGAACCGGGATCTGGAAGCCCTTCGTCAGCGCTATGCCCGGGAAAAACCAGTGAAGGTACTCCTTGTACTGGGAAGAACGCCCGGAACCCTTTCTCAGGTCATGACCGCAGGCAAGGAAACCTATCTCACAGAACTTCTTTCCCTGGTGGGAGGCGAAAATATTTTTTCTGATCAGGAGCAGCGTTATCCCACGGTTTCCAAGGAAGCCATCCTGGTGCGGGGGCCTGAGATGATTCTGGAGTTTCTTCCAGGAGAAAGTGCCTTTGATGAAAAGGCCTTGCTTGGGCAGTGGCGAGCTCTGGGACCCGTTCCGGCCGTGCGCCATGGACGGATTGTGGGCCTGAAGGATTCCCGTCTGCTTTTGCCCGGACCCCGCATTGCCGAAGCGGCGGCCCTCTTCGGAGATGTGCTGGAGGAGACCATGGCATGGAAGGACTGAGGGCTCAGAATCTTTTTTTTGCAAGAAAGAACACCTTTTCCCTGGGGCCTTTGAATCTGGATCTGCCCCAGAGGGGGCTTTGCTGCATCGTGGGACCCAATGGCGGTGGAAAGTCCACCCTCCTGCAGCTCCTTGCAGGCATTCTGCGGCCTTCGGAGGGTCGGGTTTTTCTGCATGGAAAACCCCTGGAGCAGATGAACCGCAGGCAGGTGGCCGCCCAACTGGGGTATCTTCCCCAGGAGGTGCGTCCCCTTTATACCTTTCAGGTCCAGGAGGTGGTGGCCATGGGACGTTTTTGTCTGGATGGCGGCTCTGGAGGAAGGCAACCCAGCACACAAAAGGCAGTGGTGGAGGCCATGGGAAAGACGGCGACGGCCCACCTGGCCAGGCGATCCTTTTCCAGGCTCTCCGGCGGAGAACGCCAGCGTGTGCTCCTTGCCTCGGTTTTATCCCGTCATCCCCGGATTCTTCTGCTGGATGAGCCCAGTACGGGGCTTGATCCCCATCATGGCGCGGATTTTTTCCGACGTCTCAGGATGGAAAGTCAAAAGGATATCCTGGCCCTTGTGGTGAGCCATGATATCAACCTTGCCGCTACCTTTGGAGATCGCATGATTTTCATGAATGAAGGCCGCATCCTGGCAGACGGAAAGCCGGAGGAGGTTCTGCGTTCTGAGGCTTTGATGCAGGCGTACGGAAGCTCCATGGTCTGCTGGCCCCATCCGGATCAGAAGGGCGGAGCCGTGCTTCTTCCCCTGCGGGAGGATTGATGGACAAGTACGGCATTGTCCGGCACCTGTGGGTGTATGGTCTTCTGGCTTTAGCGGCGCTCTGTCTTCTGCCCTTTTTCGGCGCGGAAGCCACGCCTCCCGGGGTTGTTCTGGAGCTTTTTTCCAAGGAACGAAGCATAAGCGCGGAAATTCTCCTCCACCATCGCCTCCCCAGGGTGTTGCTTGCCTTTGGTTGCGGTATGGGGCTTGCCGCCTGTGGAGCCGCCCTACAGGTTATTCTTGAAAATCCTCTGGCAGAGCCCTTTGTTCTGGGGATTGCCGGATGCGCTGCTGTGGGCGCGTCCCTGGCTTTGAGTGTTCCGGCGCTTTTTTTATATTGGGGCCCCTTTTCTTCGGTCCAGGTCTTGGCCTTTGGCGGGGCCATGGCTGCCGTGGGGCTTTCTTTGAAAATGGCGGCCCGTTTTGGCGGGGCCACAGAAACCGTGATTCTTGCGGGTGTCACGGTGAACATTCTCTGCGGCGCTCTCATGCTGCTGATCCGTTACAGCGTGGATCCTTCCCGTCTTGTGGTCATGGACCGCTGGCTCATGGGAGGCCTGGATGTGGTGGGATGGGAAAGCCTTGCTGCCATGCTGCCCTTTCTGTTGGTGGGCTCTTTTTTTCTTTTTCCACTGGGCGCGTCCCTGAATCTCATGGCTTTGGATTCAGGCCTGGCCTTGGCCCACGGGGTGGCGGTGGACCAGGTGCGTTTTCGCGTATGCCTTGCCACAGGGCTTCTTGTGGGGGCCTCTGTGGCGGTTTCCGGTCCCATCGGATTTGTGGGCCTCATCATTCCCCAGCTTGTGCGGAGAATTTCAGGGCCGGATCTGCGTTTGGGGCTTTTCTGCTCCGCCCTTGCGGGAGGAAGTTTTCTGGCCTTTTGCGACATGCTGGCAAGAACCCTGGTAGCCCCTACGGAAATGCCGGTGGGTATTCTCACAGCCCTCATCGGAGGGCCTGTGTTTTTAAGGATGCTCTGGGCGCGATCTGTCTGAAAAGGACAAGGTGTCTCAAAAAAAGGTTTTTTAAGGAGTCATCCTGATTTTTTTATCACGTTTCATCTGGGGAAAGGAAAGAAAGAATGCGTAAGACATGTTGGCTTCGGGCAGGGGTGATTCTGGGCTGTTTTTTGGTTTTTCCTGTGGTTGCCCTGGCGGCATCTGCGACCTTTGAGGATGTGGATCGCTCCCTTTTGCAAAAGGGATACTGGAACGGCAGTGACGAAAGTGGTGGTATCCGTTCGGGTGCTATGCGTTTTCTCAACACCTACGACAAGGGTTGGCAGGTGTGGAGTGGTTTTGCCGTATCCACTCAGAAGGATACCTGGACAGAGGGCCATGAAAACCAGTACAGCGCCATTACCGGAGAGGGTGTTGGAAGGTCGGAAACCTATGCGTTGGCCTATGCGGGCGGGGATGATCCAGAGTTTGTGCTGGATGCGGAGACCACCCTCAGCGGTGTGTATGTGACAAACACCACCTATGCCTATCTTTCCATGAAAAAGGGAGATGCGTTTGCAAAAAAATTTGGTGCGGGCGACTGGTTTCGCCTCAAAATTACGGGACGGAATGGGGCAGGGGATGTGACGGGTCGTGTGGATGTGTATCTGGCGGATTTCCGGGAATCCAAAAAGGAAATCCTGGATGCCTGGCAGTGGGTGGATCTGTCATCCCTTGGAAAGGTAAAGCGTGTAAGCTTTGCCCTGGAATCCACTGATGTGGGAGCCTTTGGCATGAACACGCCCGCTTATTTTGCCCTGGACAACGTGGGAGGTCCTAAGCTGAGCAAGGCGGAAAGTTCATCCAGCTCCTGTTTCATCCAGACCCTGGGTTTCTGATATGAAGTCTGGGCTCCGGCTGTTTTACATTTTCTGTGTCTTGTTTTCTGTCTGGACCGGAGGGGGGCCGGGTCTGAGTCTGGCGCAAAACGATGCCCTTGTCCTTCCCGCGCTGCAGGTCACCGCAGGGCGGGAAGAAAGGGAGGAGGGTCGTTTTGCAAAC
>NZ_JAVETM010000116.1:0-2716 GCF_034006065.1 Desulfobotulus sp.
CGTGCTGAGGGGCGTAGTGAAGGTGTGTATTATGAAAAATACCAGACCATTATGAATCTTGAGAAGTACAGCATGAAGCCAGAGGAAATAGCAGATATTACCGGACTTAGTGTGGAAAAAGTCAAGGCTGTCCTTGCCGCAGGAGACAAAGGTCTGGATCTGCTGATCTCCAAATGTGAACCCCTCCATTAGCCTTCGTCATCGGACAGGCCCCGCGCCTGTCCCCGACTGTTTTGTCGAAAGGTTCATTTTTCATGAAAATTTTGGTAACAGGTGCCGCAGGCTTTATCGGAATGCACCTTGCAAAACGTCTCCTGGAAACGGGAGAAGAAGTTGTCGGCATTGATAATCTTAATGATTACTATGCTGTCAGTCTCAAAGAAGATCGCCTGAAACAGTTGGAAGGTTTCATCAATTTTCGTTTTATCCGCATGGACTTGGCGGATCGCCCAGCCATGGAAGCCCTTTTTGCAGAAGAAAAATTTGACAAAGTGGTCAACCTCGCAGCCCAAGCAGGGGTACGCTACTCTCTCCAGAATCCCCATGCCTATGTGAACAGCAATGTGGTGGGTTTTCTCAATGTGCTGGAAGGTTGCCGCCACCACAAAGTAAAGCACTTGGTCTACGCCAGCAGCTCCAGCGTATATGGCTCCAACAGCCACATGCCTTTCAGTGAGCAGGACAATGTGGATCACCCCGTAAGTCTCTATGCAGCCACCAAAAAATCCAATGAACTGATGGCCCACACCTACAGTCACCTCTATGGCCTGCCCACCACGGGCCTGCGTTTTTTTACGGTTTACGGGCCCTGGGGAAGGCCGGACATGGCTCCATCCCTTTTTGCTTCCGCCATGATGGAGGATAGGCCCATCCGGGTATTCAATGAAGGCCGTATGCAGCGGGATTTTACCTACATTGATGATATTGTGGAAGGGGTTGTGCGGATTATGGATGTACCTGCCACCCCAGCCCCTACCTTTGACCGTAACCGTCCGGATCCCGCCATAAGCGATGCCCCTTTTCGGGTGTACAACATTGGTAATCATGAGCCTGTGGAGCTGATGACCTTCATCCAAATCATGGAAAAAGCCATGGGCAGGGAAGCGAAAAAGGAAATGCTGCCCATGCAGCCGGGGGATGTGCTGGCAACCTGGGCGGACATTGATGCTCTGCATGGGGTTGCGGGGTTTAAGCCCTATACTCCCTTAGAGGAAGGTGTTGGGAAATTTGTGGCGTGGTTTACGCAGTATCATTTTCAAGGATAAAAGGGTTGCCCCTTTAAAGGATATTTTACGTTATGAAGATTCTTGTTACAGGAGGTGCGGGGTTTATTGGCTCTGCCCTGATCCGTTATATTATCGAAAACACCTCTGACAGTGTTGTCAATGTGGATAAGCTTACCTATGCCGCAAACCTGGAATCCCTCGGACAGGCGGCTCAAAATCCGAGGTACGCCTTTGAACAGGTGGACATCTGCAATGGCAGGGAGCTTAAGCGGGTTTTTGACACCCACAGACCGGATGCGGTGATGCACCTTGCTGCGGAAAGCCATGTTGACAGATCCATAGATGGGCCAGCGGTTTTCATTGAAACCAACGTGGTGGGTACGGCTACCCTCCTCGAAGTATGCAGGGCCTTCTGGATGACCCTCCCTGAGGAGGCCAAGAGCACCTTTCGATTTCATCATATTTCAACGGATGAGGTTTTTGGCGATCTTGACGAAACCGAAGATGCCTTCACGGAAACCACTTCCTATGCGCCCAGCTCCCCCTATTCGGCCAGCAAGGCCAGTTCCGATCATCTGGTACGGGCATGGCACAGAACCTACGGCCTTCCCGTTCTTGTGACAAACTGCTCCAACAATTACGGGCCTTATCATTTTCCGGAAAAACTCATTCCTCACATGATTCTCAACGCCCTGCACGGAAAACCCCTCCCTGTTTACGGAGACGGTCGGCAAATCCGGGACTGGCTGTATGTGGAAGATCATGCCCGCGCCCTCTACCTTGTATTATGCCATGGCCCTGTTGGTGAAACCTTCAATATCGGCGGCCACAACGAAAAAAGAAATCTTGAGGTGGTGGAAACCATCTGTGATCTTCTGGAAGAAATGGCACCGGAAAACCCCAACAGCCTGAAAAGCGGCAAACCTTATGGATTCAGAGGCCTTATCCGTTTTGTGACGGACAGGCCGGGCCATGACCTTCGCTATGCCATGGATGCCTCAAAAATTGAAAGGGACCTTGGCTGGAAGCCGGAAGAAAGCTTTGAAACCGGGCTGAGAAAGACGATACGCTGGTACCTTGATAATGAAGACTGGTGGAAACGGGTGCTGAACGGGGCATACAGGCTGGAAAGACTGGGCTGCGAAAGTAAGGAGGAGGCATAGAAATGACAATGAAAGGCATTATCCTCGCCGGAGGCTCCGGCACAAGGCTTTACCCCATCACAAGGGGCGTATCCAAACAGCTTCTGCCCATCTACGATAAGCCCATGATCTACTACCCCCTCTCGGTACTCATGCTGGCGGGTATCCGGGATATCCTTGTGATCACAACCCCCGAAGACCAATCTTCCTACCAGAGGCTTCTTGGCAATGGTTCGGATTTTGGCATACGCTTAAGCTATGCCGTGCAGCCCAACCCGGATGGTCTGGCCCAGGCCTTTATTCTTGGTGAAGAGTTCATCGGAAAAGACAAGGTCTGTCTCGTGCTGG
>NZ_JAVETM010000117.1:0-2654 GCF_034006065.1 Desulfobotulus sp.
GTCCATTTATTTTTGAAAATGTGTTGGAATTTGGAAAAAAGCCTGATTTTACGGGCCTTTCAGCCAGGGCCGATTTTTTGGGTATGGGCCGGGAGGCGGGTATCAGGCGGGTATCAGGCGGGTGAGGCTGGGTTTTTGCCTCAATTTGTGACGATTTTTTGTTTTTGGATGTTGGGCCTGAGCGTCAAGGAGATGACATGGCGGCAGATTTTCCGGAAAAATTTAAGAACACCATGGAGCTTGTCACATGGGCCAAGGCCAATGGGTGGAGGCTGGAAAAATCCACCGCCTATGGACATGCCAAAAAGGGCCTGCTCCGGGTGCAGTCGGACAAATCCATCCTGGGGGTGGATGCCAAGGTATGGCTATTGGCCATGGTGGGCAGGGAGAGCGGAGATGCTGCGGATTTGGGAGCTGAAAAAATGCAGCTCGAAATCCGGAACCTCGAAATCAAGGCCCAGAAGTCCGCCTTTGAATTGGACCAGCTCAAGGGGAAATACCTCCCGAGGGCGGATTTTGAAAGGGAACTGGCAGGCCGGGCCATTGTGCTGGAGTCAGGCCTCAGGCGGATGTTTGCAGCCCAGGCAGCGCGGATGATCGCACTTGTGTCCGGCAAAGCAGAGAAAACCCCAGAACTGACGGCATTTTTGAATGGTACCCTGGACGACCTGCTCCGGACATATGCATCCACGGAGACCTATCAGGTCATGGTTTTGCCGGGTACCGCAGAGGCGGAAAACCAGGAAGAAGAAGCGGATCATGAAACAGACTGATCTTTTCCGCCCCGCGCCAAAAAAACCCATCACCGCCAGGGCAGCACACTGGATGCCGGAATCCGTCCGCAGCACCAAGGACAAGCTCCGGCTCACGGTGTCTTTTTCCGCAGCGGAGCGCAGGATCTTCCGGAAGCCCCGCCCCATGCCCCCATCGGAATGGGCCGAAAAGCACCGGGTGGTAACCATGTCCGCCAATCCCGGCCCATGGCGGAACAGCCTCACGCCCTACCTGGCCGGGATCATGGATGCATCCGCCAGCCCCTTTGTGCGGGAGATTTACTGCCAGAAATGCCCCCAGTCCGGAGTCACGGAGGCGGCCCTCACCTATGTTGGGTATCTTGCAGACCGGGAGCCCGGCCCCGTCCTCATGACCTTTGCGGACGAAAACACATGCTCAGAGGTGGCAAAAGACAGGCTGGCGCCCATGTTTCGGGCATCATCCCGGTTGCAAAGATACCGCACGGGCCGGGTGGATGATGAGAGCAACACCCGGGTGAACCTCACCCACATGCCCATCTATCTGGCATGGGCGTCGTCTTCCGCAAGACTGGCCAACAAGCCGATCCGGTACGCCATCTCTGACGAGGTGGACAAGCCGGGCTATCAGGCAACGGCCAAACAAGGTGAAGCCGCAGGCCTGGAGCTAATCGAAAAACGTATGACCACCTTCCCGGACAGGTACAAATGGTGGATATTTTCATCCCCGACCGTCCCCGCCGGGAACATCGAGACGCGCATGGCCATGGCGGATGTGGTTTTTGATTACCACGTGACCTGCCCTACATGCTCCCGAAGCCACAGGATGGCGTTTAAAAACATCAAATGGGACGGCGGGCGTACCGCAGACCCGGCACTCCTGGAGCGGGACGAAAAGCTCACATGGTATGAGTGCCCCAACTGCCATGCAAAATGGGACACCCTCGCCCGACAGGATGCCGTCCGCCTGGGTGGCTGGCGGTGCCGGGAGTCCGGCTTGTCCCTCCACAAAACGCTTGAAACCCGCAGGCCCTTGCGCATTGGATTTCATCTGCCAGCCTGGGTTACACCCTTTATCTCCTCAGGCAAAACCGCTGCAGCATGGCTCCGGGGCATGAAATCCGCAAACGCCATGCAGGATTTTTTCAATAGCCACCTTGCCGAACCTTATACAGGGCTTTCCGAGCGCCGGGTTGAAACCCTGGCTCTCCTGAGGGATTCCCGCCCCGCCCGCATCGTTCCCGGAAACGGCATCATCGCTGGGCTTACAGCCGGATGCGACACCCAGGACGACGGATTTTGGTACGAGATTCGCGCCTGGGGCTACGGTCTGGATCGCGAGTCCTGGCAGATCCGCTCCGGATTTGTCCAGAGCTTTGAGGCTCTGGAGCAGATCCTCTGGCAGGACAAATACCGGGACGCGGGCGGCAACGAGTACATGATCGCGATGGCTGTCATCGATGCCATGGGCCACCGTACCGCAGAGATTTACGACTGGTGCGCCAAACACAGGGGCCTCGTTGTCCCATTTCAGGGATCGGCCAGACAGCAGCGGCCATGGCGGTTTTCGGCCATTGAGCATTACCCGGCATCCGCAGGGAAACGGGCGAACAAACCCATCCCCGGAGGGCTGCAGCTCCTGCAGGCCAATGTTAATTTTTACAAAGATGAGCTTGCAAGGCTTTGGCAGATCGACCCCGCTGACCCCGGTGCCTGGCATTTTCACGCCGAGACCCCGGACGACTGGCTGGCCATGCTCTGTCATGAGTACCGGGATGTCCACGGCCAGTGGATCTGCCCCTCTGGAGCGGCAAACCACGGCCACGACTGCTCCGTATATGCCCTTGTGGCCACGGATGTCCTGGATATGCGCTACTGGGAGCGGCCCGTCGAGGTCGATCC
>NZ_JAVETM010000013.1:0-82774 GCF_034006065.1 Desulfobotulus sp.
CCATAACGTCTTGTCATTGAAGGGTCCTCCCACAGCCCATCAACAGAAAAGCACAAAAACACCTCGTTGTGAATCCGGAAAATTGTCAGCTGCACAATTGATGACACGCCCTAAGATCAAACGCCTTTTTTTTCCCGAAGAGGAAAAAATCCATACCTGGCTTCCCATGCTGCTGGACGCCTTTCACATCGCTGACCAAGGCGTTTGGGCATCCATACACAGGGAAGAGGCCAAAGGCAGAAAGTTGGCCTGCGCCAAAGGCTGCTCCGCCTGCTGCATCACCCATCGTTCCATTCCCGTATATCCCATTGAGCTGACAGGCATTGCCTGGTATGTTACAGAGAAACTCCAAGGCGAGCTACGGGACAGGCTCCAGGAACGCCTCAGCGCCAACAGGCCCGGAGACCCGTGTGTTTTTCTTGTGGACGGCGTCTGCGCCATCCATCCCATGCGTCCTCTGGCCTGCCGCCATTTCAACGTTTTTTCCACTCCCTGCGCGGAAGGCGAGGACGCCTATTTCACCCGCAGAAAAGACGTCCTCATCCCCATACAGACCTATATGGACGAGGCCTTTTTCCACATGCTCCCCTTTTACGGCGTTCATAAGGCCGGAGACCGCAGAAAAATCATCAAAAAAGGCCTGCACCATGAGGCCGCCAAAGAGCTCCAGAGCCTGCGCTGGTCCGAACTTGCCAGAAAAATGGCCAATTATGAGCGCATGATGACCTGACATATGCAAAAAACACCTCCTTATCCCACGACCACGAAATCCGCACCGTCTTCCCCCTTTGTCTGGCGACTACGCCCTGCTCCGGAAGACGCCACAGACCGTCTGATGCGGACAACGGGTTATCTGCCCGCAACGGCCAGAATCCTTGCCGCCAGGGGACTGACCTCCATTGCCTCTTTAAGGGATTTTCTCAATCCGAACATCAAAAACCTGCCCCATCCCGATGGCATCCAGGATCTTTCCCTGGCTGCAGAACGCATCATCCAGGCCATTTTGTTCCAAGAGCCCCTACTGGTTTTCGGAGATTACGATGCCGACGGCGTGACCGCCACGGCCCTGGTGTACGGCTTTCTCTCCCGTCTCAACCCCAAAACTCGCTTTTACCTGCCCCACAGGGAAAGGGAAGGATACGGACTTAAGCCCCTCCACATTCCCCTTTTCGCCCAATCGGGCATCCGCCTGGTGATCACAGTGGATTGCGGCATATCCAGCCACGAGGCCATTGCTGAAGCCAGAAAAATCGGCATGGATGTGGTGGTCACGGATCACCACAGACCCGGAGACACCCTACCCCAGGCCTGGGCCGTGGTGGATCCCCAGCGTAGGGACTGCCCATCGGGGCTTGGCAACATGGCGGGCGTGGGGTTGGCCTTTTACCTTGTCATGGCCATCCGAAAAGGGCTCAGGGAAAGGGGGTACTGGGAGAAATTTCCGGAGCCCCCCCTTCTTCCGGAAACGGATCTCGTCGCCCTGGGCACGGTAGCAGATCTTGTGCCTCTGACCGGCATCAACCGCACCCTGGTGCATGCGGGACTGAACACCATACGCAAGGCCCCCAGACCTGGAATTCAGGCCCTCTGCCGGGTTGCGGGAATCCGCTGCGAGGATGTGGACAGTGAAGCCATTGCCTTTCGCCTGGCTCCGCGCATCAATGCCGCAGGCCGCATGGCCCATCCGGACATGGCCCTTCGTCTCCTTTCCGCCCCTTCTCTGGACACCGCCATGCCCCTTGCCCTGGAGCTGGACAGGCTCAACAGCACAAGGCAGGTGGAGGAAAACCGAATTCTCACCTCCATTGAAGATGCACTCGAAAAAAAACCGGATCTCGCCCAAAAGCCAGCCCTTGTACTCCACAGCCAGGACTGGTCCCTGGGGGTGATCGGCATCGTCGCCTCACGTCTGGTGCGGCGTTACCACAAGCCCGCAGTTCTCATCGCCACCCAGGACAATCTGGGTCAGGCTTCGGCCCGCAGCATTCCGGGGGTCGATCTCTTTGCCGCACTGAGCGCCTGCAGCCCGCTCCTTGAACAATACGGCGGTCATGCCATGGCCGCAGGCTTTCGTATCCAGGATCGCAACATCCCGGCCTTTCAGAGGCAGTTTTGCGCTCTGGCGGCCCAGTACCCGGACCTTCTGGGTTATCCGCCTCCCTTCATGGCCGACGCCTTGGTGGATCTGGATACCCTTACCCCCAGACTGCTTGCGGAAATGCAGGCCTTAGGCCCCTTTGGCATGGGCAACGCCCCTCCGCTTTTTGCCGCGCGTCACCTGGAGGTGCTCAGCAGCCTGCCCATGGGCAGCGAGGGCTGCCACCGCCGTCTCCTGCTGCGTCAGCCTTCCTCCATCCACACCCGCAACATTTCCGCCGTTGTTTTTGGGGTGGGAAAGGGACGGAGTTTTCCTCCCCATATAGATGTCTGCCTTTTCAGGCTGCGCAGGGAATGGGCAAAGGAAGAAGGGGTTCAGATGCAAATTGAGGCCTGGTATTGAAAAAAACAAAGGTTTTTCTTGCGTCGGAACAAGGCTTTCCCTATGATGCACCATTACTGATGCAGGGCATTCTATGCGTCACGCAGTGCCCCCCCTTTCACCAACATCACAACCCGCAGAGGTCATTCAATGGCAAAGGTTTTCCGCCCGAGTAACCGTGAATCAAAAATCCTCTCCAAGATAGAATCTTCAAAGGAACGGGAGCGGGGGCAGGCCTTGCACATGGTGCGTAACCATGCCGACATGCTGAGCAACACCGTCTCCATGAAACTTGTGGAAAATGAGATCATCGAAACCACAAACAAAAACGGACTGCAGGCGCAGATTGCCAAGGCGCTGGAACAGCTGGGTCAGATGGAAGACTTTGACCTTGATTATAAAATCGCTCCTTACCGCCAGGTGGTTTCCAATCCCAATGTGGTGACCCTCTATCTCACCGCCTTTGTGATAGAAGACCTCATCAAAAACCGGGATGTGGTCGATGTTTATGGTTCCGATGAAGATATTTACCACTGCATCCACCCTCAGGTGGAGCGTTTCATGGCCATGGAAAAAGCCTGACCCTAAAAAAACGCAGATCTCCTTCTCCCTGGAATCCCGCCGCACCGCCTGCATGGACATCCACTTTCAAGTAGGTCCCGGTAGAAGGGTGTTTTTGCGCCCTGCCCCGCAGCACTGAGGGCTCAGCTCAGCATCGCTGAATAAAAAAAACAACCCCCCTTTACGCAGATCATCACATGCGTAAAGGGGGGTTGGGTGTTCAGGTCATGCCGAATCCCCAGCCAGGGAATCCCGCCCCATCACCTGCCCGCTTGAAATCTCATGCCGCAACCCCCTGCCTGCGTCGCCGCAGGGAGTCCTGGAGACGCAGGTAGTCCGCCTCATAAAAAAACTGTTTCTTTCCAAAGGCGGGCTTCAGATCATCAATCCAGTGGGCCTTGGCGTCATAGGCGGCAAAGAATACCTGGTTCACCCACTCAGGGTTTCGGCCCTGAATAAATTTCAGAACCATCACCTGCTCACCTCCCACTTCCGCCACACCTTCCATGAGAATCTTGCCCGGACTTGCGGACATGGAAGGTCCGCGCACCGTACGGCAGAGCCCCGACACCTCCCTGTAGGCTTCTGTGAAAATATTAAAAGCCTCCACCAGCGGTACACTGAAGTAGCCCACAGGTCCCGTATCCCTTTCCATAAACATGTAATAAGGCACAGCGCCCAGAGCCACCTGACGCTTCCACATGGCGGCCCAGACCCCGGCGTCCGCATTCACATGACGAATCAGAGGTGCCTGGCATCGAATCTGTGCACCTGTGGCCCGGATGCGGGCTATGGCCTTTTCCACCACAGCGGTGGAAAGCTCCCGTGGATGACTGAAATGGGCCATGATGGACAAGTGATAACCCGCAGCTACAATATCGTCAAAAAGCCGCAGAATATCGTCGGCGTCCTTGTCCGTGGTAAAGCGGTAAGGCCAGTAGGCAAGACTTTTGGTACCAAAACGGATGCTGTGCAGATTTCCAGGTTTTTCGCCAAGAAGAGGCGCGACATATTTACGCAGGAGTTTGGCGTGCATCACCATGGGATCCCCCCCCGTAAACAACACATCCGTCACCTCAGGGTGGGCCAGGATATACCTCGGCAACAGTGCCTCGTCATTGCAGGCAAATCGGAAGGCCGTATCCAGCCCCACAAACTGAGGCCAGCGGAAACAATAGGTGCAGTAGCTGTGGCAGGTCTGTCCCTGGGCAGGAAAAAAGAGGACGGTTTCCGGATATTTGTGCTGCATTCCTGTGAGAATTTCGCCATCCAGCATGGGCACATTAAGATCCATCTGGCCTGCGGGATGGGGATTCATGGCCTGATGCGTCTTACGCACCAGAGCGGATGCGGCAGGCTCATTGCCCGTCCGGACATAATGCCGCAAAAGCCGCAAATCCGCTTCAGCAATCATTTCGGGTTGGGGAAAGGTCAGCTGGAAGATGGGATCGTCGGGAATCCGGTTCCAGTCAATGAGTTCATCGGTCACATAACTGCTTACCCGAAAAGGAAGGATACGGGAGATCAGCTTCATGGACCGTAACCGTTCCCCTGGAATCTTGTCAATCTGGGGAAGGCCGTGAAAATTTTCCGGGGTATAGGGACGGTAACGGGGTCTGGCGCTGTTGGGTTCCATGGCCTTCATCCTTTCCGGTTCCTGAAATCATGGCGGAGCTGCCTCACCCCCGCGTTTCCGAACCGGAAAACCCGAATCTGCAGCCCACCGCATAAGGTATTCAGGACCGGAAAGCGGGGGCAGCCCTGAAGTCGGGACCCCACCTGCACCCTGGGGATTTCGGGAACCGTTTTCCGAAATCATTTGTACACATTCCTCTTTCCGATCCTTTCTGTTTTATCTAAGAACAAAAATAATGTTTAAAGCACTCCATGTCAAGCAATCTAATTTTAAAGAGACCCATAAGGTTTTAATTCTCGGTTATCTCTTAAAACCTTCCGTTTTCTTCATTTTTTAAAGAAATACATGGATAAAGCAAGCCAAAAGAATCCATTGCAATGAGCGTAAACAGCCATCGCAGGACAAAACCTTCACGCAAAAAAATACGCAACAAGCTTTCTTGCTGCGTATCCGTATAAAAAACTGAAAGGGATCGGTTGGCTGTGTCAGGGGCTCTGGGATTTCATGAGAATGCGGGGAGCCAGAAGGGCCGCCACCAGATAGACCAGCAGAAGGGCAAAAATCACATCGCTTAAAAAATGTCCTCCCTGCACAATGCGCCCCAGTCCGGCGAGGACAAAATAAAAGGCCGTTGCTCCCAGAACCCAGGGGTTACGGCGGGGATAGAACAGGGCCAGACAGAAAAGCCAGGCAGCGGCGGAGGCATGACCGGAAGCAAAACTGCAATTGCGTTCGCATGCTGAGCTGGGTACAAAGGCAGGGGTAAAAGGTGCTTCACCGCCAAAGGCTTCCACCTGTCCGGGCCGGGCTCTGCCCCACTGGTCCTTGAAAACGGCATTTACCAGAAGTCCGGGCCCAAGGGCCAAGAGGAGCAGGGAAAAAACAGCAAAACGGAATCCACCCCATCTGCGGATGCGGGGAAAAAAACCAAAGCCCAGCAGCCAGAAAATAAAAAAAGCCCCAGCCCCATAGGAAAGCCATTCCACAGACCGATAAATGCCCAGAACCAGGGGATGGCTCCGCAAAAAAAAACCCCCTTCCGGACGCCAGAAAAGACCCGAAAACCAGAGATCGGTCTCTGACCAGAGAATGAAAAAAAGGGCGGTCAGTATAAAAAACATCATAAAAAAGGGAGACAGGCCCCAGGGTCTTTTCCTGAAAAACCATGCATCCCCAAGCTTGCGATCTTCAGTCATCTTGTCTTTCCCGTGCAAACTGCATGCGATACAACTTGGCATAGGCGGCGTTTTTTGCCAAAAGCGCCTCATGTCGCCCGATTTCCACGATCCGCCCATCTACGAGCACGGCAATGGCATCCGCCCGCGTGATGGTGGAAAGACGGTGGGCAATGACAAAGGTGGTCCGACCGGCCATCAGATTGTCCAGGGCTTTTTGCACCACCTGCTCTGCTTCCGTATCCAGGGCCGATGTCGCCTCATCCAGAATGAGGATGGGCGCGTCCTTGATTAATGCCCTTGCAATGCAGAGGCGCTGACGCTCTCCACCGGAAAGCCTGCCGCCCAGCTCGCCAATGCCCGTATCGTATCCTCTGGGCATCTTCATAATAAAGTCATGGGCATAGGCTGCCTGGGCAGCCGAAACAATCTCTTCTTCCGTGGCAAAGGCGCGACCATAGGCAATGTTGGCCCGGATCGTGTCGTTGAAAAGAATGGGTTCCTGGGTGACCACTGCAATCTGGGCGCGCAGGGAAGCCAGGGAAAAATCCCGGATATCCACACCTCCGATGCGGATAGAGCCCTCGCTTACGTCATAAAAACGGGGGATCAGGTTCACAAGGCTGGTTTTTCCGCCTCCGCTCATCCCCACCAGTGCCAGCACCTCACCAGGCCGGACTTCCAGATCAATCCCCTCCAGCACCTTTTTTCCCCCATCCGCGTACGCAAAGCCCACGCCTTCAAAGCGCACATCCAGGGGAGCTTTTGTCAGATGCAGGGGCTGGTCCTTTTCCCGGATCTCGGATTTTTCATCCAGGATTTCAAAAATCCTGTCCACAGCAGCCAACCCTTCCTGAAGGGCGTTGTTGAGCTTACTCATTTTTTTCACAGGATCATAGAGCATGATCACAGCCGCAAGAAAGGAGACAAAGGTGCCTGGGGTGTAAACACCATGGATCACCTGGGAGCCCCCGTACCAGATGATGAAGGCAATCCCCACACCAGCCAGCACTTCCATCACGGGAGAAGAAAGGGATTTGGCCACAGCCTGGCGGATTTCAAGGCGAAAAAGATCTGCGGTTTTCCCATGAAACCGTTTCTTCTCATAATCTTCCATGCCAAAGGCCTTAACGATCTTGTTACCCGCAAAGGTCTCGTGCAAAAAGGCATTCATGTCCGCCATGGCCTCCTGGCAACCGGTGCTGGTCTTTCGCACCCTTCTCCCGAAATACACAATGGGATAAAAGGCCAGGGGAAGAACCAGAAAGGCAAAAAGCGCAAGGTGCCATATCTGATAGAAAATGTAGCCCACAAGGAGAAGGATGGTGAAAAAATCCCGCAGGGAACTGGTTACCACACTGGAAACCATGCTGCGCACAAGATTCACATCGTTGGTGATGCGGCTCATGAGTGCGCCCGTGCGTTCGTCCTGAAAAAACCGCAAAGGCAGATCCACAATCCTCTCGTAAAGGGCATTGCGGAAATACCGGATGATCACCTGCCCCACATAGTTGAGAAAGAACTCCTGCCCATACATGCCAACTCCTCGGAAGGCATACACCACCACGATGGCTCCGGGAATCAGATAGAGCTTGCTCATGTCCCGACTCAGGAAAATATCGTCCAGAACAGGTTTGATCAGCCAGGCGGAAGCCGCCGTGGTGACGGATACCAGGAGCATGGAAACCATGGCCAGGGCAAGCCGCCATCGGCTCTCCATCACCAGGGTCAGGACTTTGCGGTACCGAGGGTCCAGCTTTGCAAACATCTATCGATCTCCCAACATGGAAAGTGCCAGCGCAGCTGTGCGTTCCGCCACCCCAGGCTCACCAAGGGCCGCACGCACTTCTCCCAGGGCATAATGATGCCGCATCCTGCGTTCACGGTCCAAAAGAAGGCCGCAGACCGTGTCGCAAACCTTTTCGGCCGTGGCCTCTTCCTGCAAGAGTTCCGGCATGATCTCAGACCCTGCGATCAGGTTGGCAAGACCGGCATAGGGTACCTTCACCACCCGTTTGGCAACGGCATAGCTGAAGGCGGACATACGGTAAACCAGCACCGTGGGAACGCCAGCCAGGGCAGCCTCCAGGGTCACAGTGCCGGAGACGGCGGCCACCACATCGGCCACTTCCAGAACAGGATGGGCTCCGTTCACCACATCCATGCGACTGGGAGCCCCTGCAGCTGCGGCAAAGGCCTGCATATCCGAAAGCTGGGTTCCCGGCGCTGCGGAAAGCACAAAACGCGCTCCAGGAATCTTTTTTGAAATCCGATCCGCAGCCTGACAGAGAACGGGCAGCATCCTCTGGATTTCTCCGGGCCTGGATCCGGGCAGAAGTCCGATGATGGGCTGGGTTTCCACCACCGTATCCGACCGCATTTCCCGGAACTCCGGCGCCTGGTCCATGAGAGGATTGCCCACATACACGGCCTGATCCACTCCCCGTTCCTGAAACCACGCCACCTCAAAGGGAAAAATCAGCGCAAGTTTATCCACGGTGTCTGCGATCTGCTGCACCCGGGAAGAGCGCCAGGCCCAGACCTTAGGACTGATGTAGTACAGAACCGGGATTCCAAGTTTTCTGGCTTCCCTGGCAAGACGCAGGTTAAAGCCTGGGTAATCAATGAGAATAAGGAGATCCGGTCTCAGGGAAGCCAGAATGATGGATGCGGTCTTGTAAACTTTACGGATACGGGGCAGGCTGGCCAGCACATCGGTGATCCCCATCACCGCAAGTCCCGTGCTGTCCGCAATGGGTCGCATCCCCGCCCTGCGCATCTGATCGCCCCCAATCCCGCAGAAAAAAAGAAAGGGATCCTTTTCCGCCATGGCCCGGATCAGTCCCGCGCCATGCAGATCTCCGGATGCTTCTCCTGCCACCAGCATAATGGTCCGCTTCATGACGTTCCCCTTTCCTCCAGAAGTCGGGTCAGATCGGAGGGCTCTTCCATGGCAATCACACAGATGCCCAGGCGCTCAGCCTCCCTCACCAGGGCTTCCCGATCAAGGGCCAGGGTTTTTCCCGCTTCCAGCACCATCACCCGCAGACCGGATTCCGCCATCACACGGATGGTGTCCGGCCCTACGGCCGGAATGTCAAAGCGCATGTCCTGACCAGGTTTTGCCAATTTCACCAGCACCGCATCTCCCCGACCAAGACCACCGCCCCGACGGATAGTGGCGTCGGTGCCGTCAATGGCCTCCACAGCCAGAACCGAACCACCGCCCACCACCACGCATTGCCCCACATCCAGCTCTCCGATGCGGCGGGCCACTTCCCATCCCACCTCAATATCCGCAAGAAGCCCTTTGGGCGGACGAATCCGGGTCCACAGTCCCGGAGGTGAAAGCAGCTCTGGCAGAAGGGCTGTGGAGTGGAGAATACGGATGCCATTTTCCTGGAGAATGTCCGCAAAAAGGCGCAGTACGCCGTCATCATGGCTGTGACGCATACGGGCCATGGCTTTGATGGCCAGGGTGTCAGGCCGTACATCCACAAACATCCGGGTTTTTCGGATACCCCCCATCATCACGGCCGTATCCACGCCGGAATCCTTGAAAAAGCGGATGATCTTTCTGACCTGCCCCAGATATACCCAGCGGAAGGCATGGGAGAGGGTGGCAAGACTTTCATCCCCCTCCCCACGGAAGGCTGCGGTCGCAACAAAGTATCCCTGTTCCGCCGCTTTTTTTGCAAAAATGACAGGAAACATGCCGTTTCCTGCAATCACACCGATCTTTTGATGACGATGGCTACAACTGCCAGGGTCGCTGCTGTCCAAGGGACGCCAACTCTCCTTCCCTCATGATGGATTACCGGGTAATGCCCCGATCCGAATTTTTAATGAATTCAATGAAGGTGTGAACCTCAGGAATGGGTTCCACGCTGGCCCTCACCCGTTCAATGGCTTCTTTCAGGGTAAGGCCATACCGAAAAATAATCCTGTACGCCTGCTTGAGCTGCTTTAAGGTTTCTTCCGGAAATTCCCGCCTTCTCAGCCCCACCTTGTTGAGTCCGTGGAGGGTCGCCCTGTCTCCTGAGGCGATCACATAGGGAGGGATGTCCTTCACCACAGCCGATTTGCCGCCAATGTAAGCATGATCTCCCACATTGACAAACTGGTGTACGGCGGCAAGCCCACCCACAATCACATGATCCCCCAGAATCACATGCCCTGCCAGGGTGGCGTTGTTGGAAAGGATCACGCCTTTTCCCGTCCGGCAGTCATGGGCCACATGACAGTAGGCCATCAGAAGATTTTCTTCCCCCACCAGGGTAAGCCCGCCGCCGAGTTCCGTGCCTCTGTGCAGGGTGGCAAACTCCCGGATCACGGTCTTACGGCCCACCTTCAGCCAGGTTTTTTCTCCCTTAAACTTCAGATCCTGGGGATCTCCGCCCACGGCGGCATAGGGAAAAATCCGGCAATCCGGCCCGATCTCCGTATAATGGTCCACCATGGCATAGGCGCCGATGCGGGTTCTTGCGCCAATGCACACATGATCTCTGACAATGGCAAAGGGTCCGATTTCCACATCTTCGCCGATTTCCGCGCCTGAATCCACAATGGCTGTGGGATGAATGGCCATAATTGTTTTCCTAATCTCCCAGAACGGCCATGAATTCCGCTTCAACGGCCTTGGCTCCATCCACCGTCGCCACACCGTGCATCTTCACCGTTCTGGATTTCAGTTTAAGGATAGTCACGTCCATCCGGAGCTGATCCCCCGGAATGACCTTCCGACGAAAACGGGCCTTATCCGCCCCCGTCAGAAAAAGAGGAAATTGTCTTCTCTCTTCGGGCCAGGAGGCATAGGCCAGAATACCGCCTGCCTGACCAATGGCCTCCAGGATGAGTACCCCGGGCATGATGGGATATCCGGGGAAATGGCCCGAAAAAAAAGGTTCGTTCATCGTTACATTTTTGATAGCGCAGATGGTCTTTCCCACCTCCAGTGAGAGAACCCGATCCACCAGGAGAAAGGGATAACGATGGGGAAGATAACGCAGAATATCCACCACATCGAATCCTGTCTGTCCTTCGCCATCTGTCGTCATGTCACAGATCCCTTTTCCGCATCCTTGTCTTCCATGCCAAGACGACGCTCAAGGGCCTGAATCCGCCGCCGCATTTCCGGCAGGCGGGGCAGGATGCGCTGTACCCGCAGCCAGAGGCCATGGGGCATTTCCGGACTGCCGCTGACCACCTGCCCATCCGCGACATTCTGGGCGACTCCGCTCATGGGCCCCACCCGTACGCCATCTCCGATGCGGATATGGCCGGAAATCCCCACCTTACCGGCAAGGATGGTATTTTTCCCGATGTGGCTGCTTCCTGCGATCCCCACCTGGGCCACAAGAAGGGTGTGATCTCCGATACTCACATTGTGGGCAATGTGTACCTGATCATCCAGCTTCACCCCGTGTCCAATGCGGGTGATCCCGAAAGTGCCCCTGTCAATGGTGCACCCAGCCCCGATTTCCACATCATCACCGATTTCCACAGTTCCCAGATGGGGAATCTTTTCCCAGCGGCCAGCTCTGGGAGCAAACCCAAAACCGTCGGATCCTAGCACCGATGCGCTGTGAATGCGCACCCGGCTTCCGAGAACCGTACCCGGATACAGGGTGACATTGGGATAAATATGACAGAAATCCCCCAGCACACAGCCATCTCCAATCACACTGCCCGCGCCAATGCGGCAGCCTTCCCCCATTCTCACCCCGTCACCGATCACCACCGAGGCTTCCGTGAAAAGGTTGCCCCTGCACACAAAACGCTCTCCCACCACCGTGGTGGGGTGAATGCGCTGGCAGGGTTCGGGATCAGGATAAAAAAGGTTCAGAATCCGTGCAAAGGCCCAATAGGGCGCATCGGAAATGAGGAGGTTGCGGCCTGCAAGACTTGCCCCCTCTCCCACGATCAGAGCGCCCGCACCGGATAAAGCCGCCTGGCGCAGATACTTGGCATTCATGGCAAGGGCAATGTCCTCAGGGCCTGCATGCTCCAGGGGTGCAATGGCCCTGATCTCAAACTGCCCATCCCCCACCACCCGCCCTCCGCAGGCTTCAGCAAGTTCAGCCAGAGAAAAGCGCTGCTTCATGATCCGCTTTTCCCGTATTTCTTGTCATGCTCCCGGATCAGCCGGTCAGTGATATCCACGCGATCGGGCGCGTACACCACACCCACATTCTCAAGGATGAGCAGATAATTTTCCTTTTTACCGATCTCCTGAATCAGCTCCCGCACCTCATTCTGAATGCGGGCCATGATTTCATTCTGCTGCTGGTTGAAACTCCGGGTGAAACGTTGCTCCATGTTCCGCAGATCCAGGGCCTTGATCTGAAGCTCCCGCTCCCGCTGGGCCCTGGCTTCTTCGGAAAGGACCATGGCTTCACGCATAAGCCCCTCACGCAGTTTTTCAATTTCCAGCTTTTTAGCCTCCAGCTGGGCTTCCAGTTTCCGTGCTTCCTCGGTCACCTGATTCTTGGCCTGCTGCCCGGACTTGGAGTTCTTCAGGAAGGTTTCAAAATCAAAAACGCCGATCTTGGCCACATCTGCGGCAAAAGCCACCCCTGACACCAGAAGACATACCAGCATGCCCTGCATCACACGGCTCATCCATCCCATCTTTCATTGCTCCTTTCATCCGCATCACCGGACGTTTTATCGGTTTTCAGGCCATTAAAAAGCGCCGCCCATGGTGAATTCCCAGCGACCGCCTTTTTTTTCTCCATCAATCTTATCCAGGGGAATGCCGTATTCAAGCCGGATGGGGCCAATGGGAGAAAACCAGCGGATGCCATATCCCACACTCCGCTTCACCCCATCCATGTTAATGCTCTGATCCGTGTCAAAAACATTACCCACATCATAAAAGGCAAGCCCCATCAGCCCCGCCTCTCGCACCAGGGGGAAGATGAATTCAAAGTTTGCCTGGGTAAACTTATCCCCCCCCTTGTTTTTACGATAGCTCACGGTCTTTTTTTCCACGCTTGTCACATTGCCGTCATCATCCCGTGTGACCTCATCATAGGTATATTCCCCATCGTAATACACGGCCACATCCCGCCAGCGGTATCCCCTCAGAGAGTTCATCCCGCCAAGATAGAATTTTTCATAGTCCGGCAGATGGCCTTCCGTGTTCTTATGCACATAACCCGTTTCACCGTGCATGAAAAAAACCGTCTGCCACAGGGGAAAATACCAGCCCACTTCCGCCGTGTACTTGGTAAAGGCGATGTCCCCGCCGAGGAAACCTCCCGCATGCTTCACCGTGGCCCGGTGGTTGGCCCCTTCCGAAGGATTGAACATCCGGTTGGTGGAGTCATAATTCAGACTCAGGCTCAGGGTACTGGCCGTATCCAGGGGCACCATGGCAAGGATGTCCTCATTGACCAATTGCTCTTTGCCCGAATCCACCTCCACATCAAACTTCTCAAAACCATAGGAAATGAAGGCCCGGGTATAATCCCATACGGGATACCCGAAACGCACGGTGCCGCCTGTACTTTTTTTCGTGTAATCATCGTATTCCCGGTCCCAGTCATACACATCAAAGCCTGCGGACAGGGGACGATCAAAGAGATAGGGTTCGGTAAAGCTTAAGGTATACTTGGTGGACGAGCTGCTCACATCCGCCCTGAGGTTGAGGGTCTGCCCCCTGCCCCCAAAGTTGCGCTGGGTGACGGAAACCTGACCGAAGAGATTGTCTTGTGAACTGTAGCCCGCGCCAAAGGTGAACATGCCCGTGGGTTTTTCCTCCACACGCACCTTCAGATCCACCTTCTCAGGATCTGCGGTTCTTTCCATATCCAGGCGCACATCCTCAAAATAATCCAGACGGTTTAAGTTCCGGATTCCCCGCTTGATTTTGGTACCGCTGTAAAGCTCCTGCTCCAGAATGGGAACCTGGCGACGAATCACCTTGTCCCTTGTTTTAACGTTGCCTTCAATTTCGATACGATCAATGTATACCTGGCGTCCTTGATGAACCGTGTAACGGATATCCACCACGCCCGCCTCCGGATCCTTGCGCAACTGGGGGTAGACATCCGTATTGGCATAACCCGCATCTCCGTAAAGATCCGTAAGCGCCATCATGTCCTGGTGGATCACATCCCTTTTGTACCACTCTTCTTTGCCGATATTGGTGACCCCAAGCAGAATCTCTTCCGTGAAAAGCAGATCTCCGTCCACGGAGATTTTCCCCACACGGAAACGCTGGCCTTCATCAATTTTGAAACGAACCCTGGCTTCGGACCCCTCAAAACTGATTTCCGGATCCGAAACCCGGGCATCCACATACCCCTGGTTATGATAAAAAGCCGTAAGCCGTGCGGCATCCTGCTGCACCGCTTCCCGCTTCAGCTCTCCAGACCCGGTGAGCCAGGAAAAAAATCCCTTTTCCGAAGTTTCAATCTGTTTGCGCAACTCCTTTTTCTTATAACTCTCGCGGCCTTCAAACACGATCTCCGTGACCTTGACCTTATCACCTTCGGAAAGGATGAAAATCAGGTCTGCCTGGTTATTTTCAAGCTCCTTGATCTCATACTGGACTTCGGTGTGGTGATAATTTTTGGCGCGGTAAAGATCCCGGATACGCTCCATGTCCCGCCGCACCTGGAAGACGTTCAGGATGGAACCGCTTTTGGTGGTAACGGACTCCAGAACCTTTTCCTGGTTATACACCCGATTGCCCCGCACAAAAATCTGGCGCACCGTGGGCTTTTCCTTGATGGTGAAGATAACGGTCTTACCCTCCGGCCTTTCTTCCACAGCCACCCGGATATCATCAAAATATCCCATGTCATAAATGGCCTGAAGGTCATCGGATAGGGCCTTCTGCAGGTAAACATCACCCGGCCCACTCTGAATCACCCGTAAGATGGCGTCACTTTCAATGCGCTGATTTCCCTTTATCTCCACTTGGGCCACGGTCTCCCTACCCACGAGAAGGTCTGCCATTTTCCGGGCAAGGGTCTGGGTGGCAAGAAAAAGGGTATCCACGGAAGCACCTTCTTCCACAAGACGGCGTTCCCTGCCTTCGGAATAAAGACGGCCTGAAAGGCGGAAACCACCGTTTTCTAAGAGAAGACGGCCCCAGACTCCGGCCTCTGCACCGGTATTTTCCATGCCCTGCCCTGCCTCTTGTGGCTGTACCACCGGATTTTCCGCCATATGGACAGAAAGCCCCGCAGCAACCAGCTCCCGGGAAATCCGGTCCGCCACCTGCTTTCCGAGGTCCACGGAACGGAGGTCCCCTTCCACGGAAAAGGGGGCAATCCACACCTTCCTGGATTCCCCGGCATAGGCTCCAACACTTCCCACCATCAGCAGTATGAAGATCAGTCCGCTACAGAAAACACTCCGATTCATGCAACCATCCTCTGGTATGAACGCCCATACGACTCTCTCAAATACAAAAAAGCACAATCGCGCCTTGCTATACGCCAAAATCAGAATTCTGAAAACCCAAAGGCCCTGGACACCCGTGCCATGCATGGGTTTTCAGATGTGCAGGGACGAAGGACAGACCTCTGCAATGCGACCATGCATCAGCGTTACCTGCCTTTGCATCATCCGTGCAAGGTCCATGTTGTGGGTGACCACCACCAAAGCGCACCCCCTTTCCGCATGGATTTCCAGCAGCAGGTCATGGACATTGTGGCTGTTTTCGATGTCAAGATTTCCCGTCGGCTCATCGGCAAAAAGAAAGGGTGGCTCCATCACCAGGGCGCGGGCCAGGGCCGCACGCTGCTGCTCTCCTCCGGAAAGCTGGGGAACCCTGTGGCCCAAACGGTGGGAAAGTCCCACGCGATCCAAAAGAGCCTTGGCCCGCTCCCTGGCCTCCCGGATCCCCATACCTGCAATGCGGGCAGGCATCATGACGTTTTCAAGGGCTGTGAATTCCGGAAGCAGGTGGTGAAACTGAAAAACAAAGCCCATGTGCCTGTTGCGTATCCGTGCCAGGCCTGCGTCATCCAGATCAAAGAGGTTGCGCCCCCCAAAGAGAAGCCGCCCCCTATCCGGACGATCCAGAGCCCCCAGCACATGCAGAAGCGTAGATTTTCCGATGCCCGAAGGCCCCACAATGGCAATGGTGTCACCCCTGCGCACCGTCCAGGTGAGCTCTTTGAGTACACTGACAGGCTCTCCCCCGCCCATGAAGGTTTTCGAAACTTCGCTGAGTTCAAGAACTTCCGACCTATCCATAGCGGATGCCCTCCACAGGATCCAGACGGGAAGCCTGCATGGCGGGATACAGGGTGGAGAAAAAACAGATGGCAAGGGAGGCAAGGCCGATGACCAGCACATCCCCCCACTCCAGCAGAACGGGAAGGGTGGTGAAAGGATAGGCCTCGGGAAGACGGATGATGGGATAACGTTCCAGAAAAGAACAAAGCGCCACACCGGACGCAACACCGATGATCGTGCCCATGAGACCGATGATCATCCCCTGGATCACAAAAATCCGCCGTACCAGACGTCTGGTCGCGCCCATGGCCATGAGAATGGAGATATCCCGGGTCTTTTCCATAACGAGCATGATCAGCGAACTGGCTATATTAAAGGCGGCCACCAGGATAATAAGGGTCAGGATGATAAACATAGCCGCCTTTTCCAGCTTCAGGGCGGAAAAGAGGTTCTTGTTCATTTCCATCCAGTTGCGGGTCCAGTATCCCCAACCGAAATCCGCCCGGATTCTTTCCCCGAGACTTTCCGCAGCATACACATCGTCAATCCAGATGCCGATGCCCGTCACCTTCTCTCCCATCCCCATCAATCGTGAGGCTTCCTCAATGTGGACATAACAGAGGGCGCCATCGTACTCATAAAGCCCCGAAGAAAAAAGGCCCGTCACCTGAAAGCGGCGGACCTTGGGCAGCATGCCCACGGGAGAAAGCATGAACTCAGGGGACATCACCTGCACCGTATCCCCGATGATCACGCCCAGCTCAGAGGCAAGGTTTTTTCCGAGGATAATGCCCGGAAGCGCCCCTGCTTCCGGAACTTTCAGCTGGACCATAATACTTTCCCGGTCCACTCCTTCAATGGACACCCTTTGTCCCGATGGATCAATCCCCCGTAAAAAAGCGCCTCCCATCCCGCCCGAGGCCCTCAGAACCACCTTGCCGTAGACAAAAGGCGCTGTGGCCGCCACACCGGGCATCTTTTCCAGCATTTCCCTTGCAAGATCAGGGTTCTGGAGACCTCCGCCCTGCCCCATGAGCAGCACATGGGGCTCAAGCCCCAGAATGCGCTTACGAAAATCCGTTTCTGCGCCGCTCATCACCGCAATGACCACCACAAGGGCCATCACGCCCAGGGCCACCCCGAAAACGGAAAGAATACCGATCAGAGAAATAAAGCCCTGTTTTCGCCGGGCACGGAGATACCGTCCTGCAATAAAAAGTTCAAGGGGCATGGGTGGGGGAAGTCACCTTCTTCAGATCCGGCGGATCTCCCGCCGGATCCGGATCAGTTGGAAACGGGTTTCATGTGGGGAAAGAGAATCACTTCCCGTATGGAGGCGGCATCCGTCAGCAGCATGGCCAGCCGATCCATGCCGATGCCCTGACCCGCCGTGGGCGGCATGCCGTATTCAAGGGCTTCAATATAATCCTCATCCATCATATGGGCTTCGGCGTCTCCGGCTTCCCGCTCCGCCACCTGCATGAGGAAACGATCCCGTTGGTCTTCGGGATCATTGAGTTCTGAAAAACCGTTGGCAATCTCCCGGCCCGCCACAAAGAGCTCAAAACGCTCCGTAAGGCCGGGGTTTTTGTCGGACCTGCGGGACAGGGGAGAAACCTCCACAGGATAGCCCGTGATAAAGGTGGGCTGGATGAGTTTCGGCTCCACCAGGGTATCAAAGAGCTTGGTGAGAACCTTGCCCAGTTTTTCCGTTTTCGTGACTGTGACGCCCTTTTCCCTGGCAAAGGCTAAAAGACCTTCCCGGTCTTCCAGAAGATCGCGTTTCACGCCACCAATCTCCACCAGAGCGTCCAGAAGGGAAATTTTGGGCCAGACACCGTCAAAGCGCAGAACATGTCCCTGGTAATGAACCTCCGTACTTCCCGTGACCTCCTTTGCCACATGGGCAAAAAGCGCTTCGGTCAGGGCCATGAGGTCCTCATAGGTGGCATAGGCCCAGTAAAACTCCATCATGGTGAACTCGGGGTTGTGCCGGGTGGAAACCCCCTCATTCCTGAAGTTCCGGTTGATTTCAAAAACTCTCTCAAAGCCTCCCACCACCAGACGCTTCAGGTAAAGCTCCGGCGCAATGCGAAGATAAAGATCCATGCCCAGAGCATTGTGATGGGTCACAAAGGGGGTGGCCTCGGCCCCACCAGCAATGGGCTGCATCATGGGCGTTTCCACTTCCAGAAAACGACGGGCAATGAAAAACTCCCGCACCGCCTGGATCATACGGCTTCGACGGAGAAAAATTTCCCGTGTCTCGGGGTTCATCACCAGATCCACATACCGCTTGCGGTAGCGTTTTTCAGGATCCTTCAGCCCATGATATTTTTCAGGCAGAGGCCGCATGGCCTTGGAGAGCAGCCGGAACTCCCTGGCTTCCAGGGTCCATTCCCCCGTACGGGTGGTAAAGAGGGTGCCTGTGATCCCCACAAAATCCCCCACATCCATCTGGCGGAACAGAGCATAGGCCTCTCCCAGTCCCTTTTCCTGCAGATAGGCCTGCATAAGCTGCCCACTGCCATCCTTGATGCGGATAAAGGCGGATTTGCCAAAACGATTGATGGCCATCATGCGGCCTGCCACGGAAAACACCGGACCCTCAGGGCTTAAGGTTTCCGGTGCCTCTTCTATCCTTTCCCGGATGGCATCAATGCCATGGGAAACGCGGAAATCATTGGGGTAAAGGTTGATGCCTTTTTCTTTCAGCTCCTGGTGCTTACGCCGTCTCTGACCCAAGACGTCTCCGGCGTTTTCCTGGCTGCTCTCGCTTTGATTCTCGTCCATTTTGTTCTGTCTGTCTCCGAAAAATCCTTAACGTTTTTAAGGATCGGTTCCTGAAAAGATCCGCAGTGTTCTTAAAAATAAAGAATGTGCGCTGATGCCGGGATGAAACCCCTGATTTTCAGCCAGTCACTAGCTACCCTATTGCGTATGGGGTGTCAACCACCGGCCCACGCCTTTGTCTCCCCTTTCCGGGATTCGCCCATGCGGGGCAGGCGAACGGTGAAGGTGCTGCCTACGCCGGGTCTGCTTTCAACCTGCATACGCCCTCCCATGGCATCCAGAATGCGCACGGCAATGGAAAGGCCAAGCCCCGTTCCATTGGGTTTTGTGGTGTAAAAAGGATCAAAGATCAGGGCTAGCTGGTCTTCCCGCATACCGCACCCCGTATCCTGAATCACAATGCGCACCATACGCTCCCTTTCCACCTCAAGGAACACGCGCACCTCACCTTCCTCTGCAATGGCTTCTGCGGCGTTGAGCAGGAGATTCCAGAGCACCTGGCGCAGGCGATCCGGATCCGCCTCCACCCAGACCTCAGGCTCCAGGCGCAGCCGATAATGAATCCGACCCCGACTGCGGATATTCTGTTCCTGGATTTGTACGGTCTCGTGGATGAGGCGTCCCACTTCCAGGGGCTCAGGAGTCCCCTTGCCCGGCTTGGCAAAAAACAAAAACTCCGTCACAAGGTTGGAAAGACGATCCGACTCCCGCCGAATAATGCGCATCAGCCTCACGGAATCCGCATCCTTGCAGATTTCCGTTTCAAGAAGCTCAATGGCGCCGGTGAGGGACGCCAGGGGATTTTTGATCTCGTGGGCAAGCCCTGCGGCCATTTCCCCTGCTGTGGCAAGACTTTCCATACGCTTCACATAGCTTCCCATATGACGGACCTCATCCCTTGCTTTACGCAACTGCACGGAAAGAAAACTCGTTAGAAGGGATACGGAAAAACAAGCCACCGTTGTGGCCAGAATCCGGAAAAAAACCGACCAGAAATCCACCCGCTCTATGATTGGTGTGGTATTTTCCGCAAAGGAAGGAAGCAGTCCATAATATTCAAGATCCACCAGCACACCAAAAAGAATGGCCGAAGCCGCCGCCACCAGAAGGCTTTCCCTGCGGGAAAGCAGGATGCTCGCGTTGATGATCACAATCATATAGAAAAAGGTAAGAAGGGAATCATATCCGCCTGTCACCCAGATCAGGGCCGTGACCAATACCACATCCATCAATAGCTGGACCATTGCAAACAGACGGGGCCGCAGGGTTCTCGGATACCAGACGGCATAGATGAGGGAAATGAGCAGGGTGAGGGTGGCCAGAATATAAAGGGCTGTGGCGGGGAACACGGTAAAGATGGATTTTCCCTGATACTGAAAAACCGCGGAAAGTCCAAGGAGCAAGAGCGCAAGGAAGACCCTTGCGCCCATCAGCCAGCCGAGTTTCTTCAGCATTTCCCTGTCCTGCGTCTGCATGGTCATCCTTTCTTGACAAAAAGATTCCTGATGACCCTGCATCGCATTTTTCAGCCAACCGCAGCAGCCATCTGGAACACAGGAAGGTACATGGAAACCACAAGCCCGCCGATCACCACTCCAAGGAAAACCAGCATGAAAGGCTCGATCAGGGCGGTAAGGTTTTCCACGGCCTGATCCACTTCATCATCATAAAAATCCGCAATTTTTCCCAGCATGGCGTCCAGTGCTCCTGTGGACTCACCCACCGCGATCATGGAACAGACCATGGAAGGAAAAACCCCGCTTTCGCTCAGAGGATCCGCCATGGTCTGCCCTTCGGCGATGCTGGACCGGACCTCATACACGGCATTTTCCACTACCCGGTTCCCCGCTGTTTTAGCTACAATCTCAAGGGCTTCCAGTATGGACACCCCAGAGGCCAGCATGGTACCCATGGTCCGGGTGAATTTGGCCACAGCCACCTTGCGGATGAGAATGCCCGCCACAGGCAGCCGGAGAAAAAGGGTGTCCATGGCCAGACGCCCCTTCTGGGTACGATAAATTCGTTTGAAGGCAAAGAAAAAAAGCACTATCGCCACGATAATATGGAGGATTTTGGCCTGGACAAATTCACTCATGGTGATAACAAGCTGAGTCGGGACTGGCAGGGCACTGCCAAAATCCGCAAACATGCTCTCAAAAACCGGAATTACGAACACGAGGATCACCCCCACCACCACAATGGCGATCACAATGGTCACCAGAGGGTAGGTCATGGCTCCCTTCACCTTTTTTTTCAGCTTGGACATTTTTTCCATGTACGCGGAAAGACGACGCAGGATCACGTCGAGAATCCCTCCGGCCTCGCCTGCGGCCACCATGTTCACAAAAAGATCGTCAAAGAGGTGGGGATATTTTTTCAAGACATCGGCCAAGGTGTTGCCACCTTCCACTCCGGCTTTGATTTCCTTGATAATTTTCCGGAAGGTGGGATTTTCCTGCTGGCTTCCCAGAATCTCCAGGCACTGAACAATGGGAAGACCGGCGTCAATCATGGTGGAAAACTGGCGGGCAAAGATAATCACATCATCCTGGGTAACCTTGGGCTGTAAAAAAGCAATATTTTCAAGTATATCCTTGGGCTTTGGCTTGATCTTGGAGGGCGTGATCTTCTGCTGCCCCAGACGGATCCGCACCGCCGCCTCGTTGGGCGCTTCCATCTCGCCCTTGCGCTTCTGATTCTTACGATTTTTGCCTTCCCAGATAAATACGGGCATGCTCACTCTCCCATGGTGGAATATGAAGGGATTATCCAGAAAATCCTGTTTTTTCAGGGATTCACCGTAAAAGGCCGTTATGCCCCGCCTCGTCGACGCAGGCCTGCTTGAAAGCCGACTCTTTTAAAGAAAATCCCGCCAAGGCAGGCTCCGGGGCCCACATCCGTAAAGGCCTTATCCGAGCATCCTGACAAAAAAAGGCCAGATCTGACAAAAAAGGCTTATCTCCCAGACCTGTCCTTCATCCGGACCGGGATGTTTCCGGGCAGGTATAAAAATCCCCCCGGTCCATCCGCTGCACCCCAAGGCGTCCTGCAAAACACATACCCTTCAGTACCCGCTCCGCCTGATCCCTGTCCACCCCCTGGGTGCGCACCACATCCTCCACGGTTACGGGTCTGCGCAGCACCAAAGCTTCAATCTTTTTTTCCAGGGTTCCATCGTCCGGCGGCCCAAGACTGCCCCGCCCCCGGACCCCTCCCACGGCCTCCGCTGCGGCAATGCGGTCTCTGAAACGCTGCATCAGGGCATCCATGGCAGGCTGCACCCAGCTTTCCGCACCCGGCCGATCCAGAGTATTCAGCTGCACACGATCCGGCCGTATCTTTGCCACAGCCTCCGCAATGGCCTCAATTTCCCTGTCTTTGTCATTGACGCCGGGCACCACAAAAATTTCCACCCAGAGTTCTCCTGTGAAAATCTCCCGGAAGGCCACCAGGCCCTCCAGCATACGATCCGGAAAAAGTCCGGGATAGGGGCGATTCAGGGCGTCAAAAACCTCCTGGCTGGCTGCATCATAATTGGCAATCACCCGATCTGCATGCCTTAAATCCTCTCTCACCTCTTCCTGCCAGAAAAGCGTGCCATTGGTCAGCACGGTCACCCCATAGCCAGGCCAGCGACGATGAATGGTGTCGATGAGATAGCCGATATCCGAATGCAGGGTGGGCTCTCCGGAGCCTGAGAAGGTCACACTGTCCAGAAGAGGCCCTGAATCCAGGACCCTGGCAAGTTCCGCAATCACCGCATCCGTGGGTACCCAGGCTTTCCGGACCAGGGTTCTGCGGGTGGTGCGCCCGGATTCACAGTAAATACAGTCCAGGGTACAGGTTTTGGCGGGCAGAAGGTCCACGCCCAGGGAAAGTCCCAGGCGACGGGAGGCCACAGGGCCAAAAACATATTGAAAGTCTTTTGCTTCTCGATTATGCATGTCCAGTCCATGAAGGTTCAGAGGGTAAATTTACCTAACACAGTTTCCGCATGGGGACAATCATCCCCACCAGGTTCATCAGAATTTTTTATTGTCCTACACAAGGGAAAACACCGGAGGCCTCCTTGCACCATCCATTCACACCACACCCCGGGGCTCCTGTCCACACCCTCATCACCACCCATCAGAATGCAGATTTAGACGGCATCGCCTCCATGCTGGCGGCCAAAAAGCTCTATCCCGAAGGCCGCATCGTGCTACCGGGCAGCGATTCTCCCCAGCTCCGTCATTTTTTCGTCCAGTCCCTTCTCTATCTCTTTGATCTCATCCCCTTCCGGGAAATCCAACCAGAAACCGTCCGCTGCATGGTCATTGTGGACACCCGCCAGGCGGAAAGGATCGGCGAGCTGGCTCCCCTGGCCCTGAAAAAGGATGTGGAGCTCCACATTTACGATCACCACCCGGAAACATCCACAGACCTTGAGGCCCATCACCTGGTTGCGGGCGAACGGGGTGCCACCGTCACCCTCATGGTGCCCCTTCTCCAGACCCGGAATATCCGCCTCACACCGGAAGAGGCCACTCTCCTGGCCATGGGCATCTTTGAAGACACAAGCCACCTCACCAGTACCAACACCACAGCCGAAGATCTTGAGGCCCTGGCCTGGCTTGTCCGCCAGGGTGCCCATCTGCCCACCGTGGGCGATGTGCTTGCACGGGAACTGGATCCGGGTCAACTGCGCCTGCTCAATGAAATGCTCGACAGTGCATCGGAACTTTCCGTCCATGGCACCCCCGTTGTCCTGACCCGCATCTCCCAGGAGGAATATGCCCCGGATCTGGCCTTTCTTGTGCATCGATTCATGCGCATGGAAAAGGTTTCCGTTCTTTTTCTGCTGGCCCGCATGGATGGCAAGGTTCACCTCATCGGCCGCAGCCGACTCCCGTACATGGATATCGGTGCCGTCATGCGCCATTTTGACGGCGGGGGACACAGCGCGGCCGGCGCGGCCACCATCCGCAACCAGACCCTGGCCCAGGTGGAAAATCAGCTGCATACCCTTCTCCATGAAATCATGCCTCACCGCTTCCGGGCCCGCGAAATCATGAGTACCCCTCCCCACGTCATCGGGCCCCAGGCCAGCTTCCGCATGGCCAGTCAGACCATGACCCGGTACAATGTCAATGCCCTTCTTGTAACGGAAAAGGGGGATATCTCAAGCCCCCTTCTCGGTCTCATCACACGCCAGATTGTGGAACAGGGCCTGTCCCACGCCATGGATACGGCCCTGGTGCAGGACTACCTGATCAGCGACTTTGAGGTGGTGGATCCCGACGCCGCCCTGAGCCGCATTCAAGACGCCATTGTGGGAGGCAAGCAGCGGATCCTGCCCGTTGTGGACACAAGCGGCATCCTCGGTGTCATCACCCGAACGGATCTCCTCCAACTCATGGTGCGGGAGCAGGAGGACGGCCTTCCAGGCCGGGACGAGAGCCCCGCAGATCGTCTGCCCAAAACCCGGAACATCCTCAGCCTCATGCGGGAAAGGCTGCCCCGGAACATCCTGGATCTGCTTGCCGCCATCGGTCGCAGCGGTGATGCCGCAGGATGCAGAACCTTTGTGGTGGGCGGTTTTGTTCGTGACCTCCTTTTGTACCGAAAAAACGAGGATATCGATATTGTGGTGGAAGGAGATGGCATTCTCTTTGCCGAAACCTTTGCCGCAGCCCAGAAGGCAAGGGTTCATGCCTATTCCAAATTCGGCACCGCCGTCATCACTCTTGAAAATGATTTTAAAATCGATGTGGCCACAGCCCGTACCGAATACTACCCCTCCCCTGCGGCCCTGCCGGAAGTGGAAAGGAGCAGCCTCAAAGCCGATCTCTACCGCAGAGATTTCACCATCAACACCCTGGCCATTGCCCTGAACCCCGCAAGCTTTGGCACCCTCATTGACCACTTTGCCGGTCAGAAGGACATCAAGGACAAAACCCTTCGCATCATTCATAATTTAAGTTTTGTGGAAGATCCCACCCGTATTTTCCGGGCCGTGCGCTTTGAGTCCCGCTTTGGTTTTTCCATCGGCAAGCTCACCGTGCGGCTCATTGAAAACGCCGTACGCATGGGGGTTTTCAAGCGCCTTTCCGGTCCAAGGGCCATGGCCGAGATCATCACCATTCTCGAAGAAAACGATCCCGTCCCTTCCATCAAAAGGCTCGAAGCCTTCCGCCTCCTTTCCGCCCTGCACCCTTCTTTGGCCCTCACAGGGACCACCCTGGATCTGCTCATGGAAACCCGCAGGGTCATGGACGGATATGAGCTTCTTGCCGAGGACCTCACCTGCCACCGCTGGCTGGTTTATTTTCTTGCCCTTCTTTCTCCCTGCAGTCCTGGGGAGGCCACAGCCATCTGCCGCATTCTCCGCCTTGCCAAATGGCAGGAGGATATCTGCGTGCAGGAAAGAAAAAACGCCGATATCTGCCTTCTGCGGCTCAAACGCGACCTGCCCCTCGATAACAGCATCCTTTACAGCAGACTCCATGTTTTCAAAACCGAAGTTTTGTTATACATGATGGCCGCCACAGGCAAAAACAAGGTAAGAAAGGCCATTGCCCATTACCTTGCCAAACTGCGGTCCGTCACCCCGCTCGTTCAGGGCCGGGATTTAAAGGCCATGGGCGTGCCGCCCGGTCCCCGCTACCGGAAAATCCTCATGCAGGTACTGGACGCAAAGCTCAACGGCATTCTCAGAAACCGGGAAGAAGAAATGGCCTTTGTGGCCCGTATTCTCAAAGATACTCCGGAAAACGGAGACAGGGAGCTGAAAGCATGACCCAAAAACACAGGGTGCTCACCGGAATCACCACCACAGGTACGCCCCACCTCGGTAATTTTGTGGGCGCCATTGGTCCCGCCATTGAAGCAAGCAAGAATCCCGATGCGCAAGCCTTTTATTTTCTTGCGGACTATCATGCCCTCATCAAGTGCCAGGATCCCAAGCGGGTGGCCGCATCCCGCATTGAAGTGGCCGCCACCTGGCTGGCCCTGGGGCTGGATACGAATAACGCCACCTTTTACCGCCAATCGGACATCCCTGAAATTCCGGAACTTACCTGGATTCTTACCTGTGTCACAGCCAAGGGCCTTCTCAACCGCGCCCACGCATACAAAGCCGCTGTGCAGATCAATGAGGAAGAAAAGGAAAAGGATCCGGACAAGGGGATCACCATGGGACTTTTCAGCTATCCCGTACTCATGGCTGCGGACATCCTCATGTTTAACGCCAGCAAGGTACCCGTGGGTCGGGATCAGGTCCAGCACATCGAAATGGCCCGCGACATCGGAGGCCGCTTCAATCATATCTTCGGCCCCACCTTTGTCCTGCCCGAGGCTGTGGTGGATGAAAAAACCGCTGTACTCAGCGGCATTGACGGCCGCAAGATGTCCAAAAGCTATGACAACACCATTCCGCTTTTTCTGCCGGAAAAACAGCTCAGAAAAATCATCATGAAAATCAAAACCAACTCCCAGGAACCCTCCGAACCCAAAGATCCGGATTCCTGCACCCTTTTTGAGATTTACAGCGCCTTTGCCACAAAAGAGGAAATCCAGTCCCTGCGCGCCCGCTATGCCCAGGGCATCGGCTGGGGAGAAATGAAAATTCTTCTCTTTGAATATCTCAACGCCATCCTGAAGGATCCCCGGGAGCGCTACGCCGAGTTCATGGCGGATCCCGCCAGGATTGAAAAGATTCTCCTTGAAGGTGCCCAAAAGGCCAGGAGCGTTGCGGCTCCCTTTCTCGCCGAAATCCGTAAAAAAACAGGGCTGCTGCCCTTTGCCTGAAAGGTTGATATGGAAACCCCAAGGATGCCGTGGACTTTTAGCGAACTGACACCCGAACGCATCCTGCTGGCCGTGGAAAAGGCCACAGGCCTGCGCATGACAGGCCTTGTGGCCCCTCTGCCCAGCTACATCAACCGGGTCTACGAGTTGCAGGATACAAGTGGCCTGCGTCACATCGTTAAATTCTACAGACCGGGAAGGTGGGCAAAAAACGCCCTTCTGGATGAACACCGCTTTCTTCTGGATTGCCAGGAAGCCGAACTCCCCGTGGTTGCACCCCAAAATTTTGCCGACGGTCCTACATTGGCCGAGGCGGGTGGGATTTTCTTCGCGCTTTTTCCCAAAAAAGCCGGTCGGGAGCTGGACATCACAGGCGATGGCGACTGGGAAATGCTGGGCAGGCTCATTGCCAGGCTGCACAATGTGGCGGCTTCGGGCCGGGCCGCCCACCGCCTGCATCTGCATCCGGAAAAAACCCTGCATCAGGATGCCCGAAGCCTTATGGCCGACTGCATTCCGCCCCGGCTGCGCCAGGAGTTTGAAGATCTGCTGGCAAGGCTGAAGGAAACCGCCCTTCCCCTTTTTGAGAAACAACCCGTCATCCGGCTCCACGGGGACCTGCATCGTAAAAACATTCTGCACAGGCCAGGAGAGGGGCTTTTGCTCATTGATTTTGACGATATGATGACAGGTCCTCCCATCCAGGATCTCTGGCTGCTTTTACCGGATCGACCGGAAAAATGCCCAAGGGAAATGGGATTGCTCCTGGAAGGCTATGAAAGCTTCCGTCCCCTTCCCCCCAGAAGCCGGGATCTTGTGGAGCCCTTAAGGGCCATGCGACAGATCTACTTTCTCGCCTGGTGCCACAGGCAGCAGAAAGACGCCCGCTTCGCAGCCACCTTTCCCGACTGGGGCAGCGAGGGTTTCTGGCGGCAGGAAATCCGGGACCTTCAGGATCAGGTCCGCCGCCTGACTCCCCGCGCAGCCCAGCCGGGTTTTCATTTCATCGCCGACCTCTGACATCCGGCTCTCCGGGCCTCCGGCCGCAACGGGAACGCTTTGCACGAAAGCATTGCCTTCGGGAATCTTTGTGTTACACTGACAGACAATTCTTCAGACACCGCCTTGGGCATGAAATCCCCAGGCCTAAAGGGCGCAGCAGACCGGATAACGGGCATTCACGAGGAACAACCCCAAGACAGCCATTTTCACTCCGCAGGATTTTTTATGACGGATATCCCTCAGAAAATATTTCACCCCGGAGCCGGAATTGACATTGTGTTCAACCTCAACTCCCTGGCTCCCCTGGTGCGTTCCTCCATGATCTATGACGCCACCCCCGCAACCAGGGAGCTGATTGTCGCACAGACCACGCCCAGAATCCTTCCCCACACCCCCTTTGAGGAGCTGCACATCACCACCCTGGTGACCGGAGAAAAAAGGGAAAAGAAACGCTATGGTCTCCGGTGCAGCATCCAGGGTTTCCAGAAAAACTATCCCCTTTCCGGAAACCATTTTGCCGAAGTCGTTCTTTTCCGCCACGAAGGCCCCATCACAGAGGTGAACATCCGTTCCGCCTTTCGCATGTCGCCCAACAAGAAGTTTTCCATTTTTGCCAAAATCCTCTGGGAGACCAAGGAATACATCTATGGCAAGGATTTTTCCATCCTCGATATTTCCATAACCGGCGTGGGCCTTCTGGTTCCCCAGCGCATCGAATCCCAGCGCAACCCCCTGCTCGACATGGAAGCAGGGGCGACCCTCACCCTGGGCATGGCCCTCAAATATCCCCAGGGTGAAACCAGCGCCATGGAAAAAATGGCCTGCGCAGCCAAGGTGGTGCGCATCAACCCCAGCTTCAATGAAAAAACCGCCCTCATCGGACTCCACTTCATCAAAATGAAACCAGAGAGCGAAGATATCCTCAGCCGTTTCATTCATCTGGCCCAGCTGGAAGAAATCCGCCAGATGAACCGCTACTGAGCCCTTTCCCCCATCCAACCGGCCCCCTCCTTCAGCATTCCCCGCCTGCTTCCCCCAGCCTCTTTCTGGAACGTTTGTTGCTTTCCTGATTCCCGGAAGGACTATCGCATCCCCCATTTTCCAGGAGGAGGATTCCCATGTTCCCCTTTCCCAAGGCCACAGGAAAAATCCTCACCGCCATAGCGGCCTTCAGTCTCATTGCCTTTACCATCGGCGGCATGGCCCTTTTCAACCTCTTTCATATCCGCAGCCATGCGGAAAAACTCACTCACCTCAGTCTGCCCCAATGGGCCGTTGCCCACGAAATTCAGCATGAAGTTGCACAGATCGGCTACTTCATGCTGGCCTATGGACTCCTCATGGAGCCCCAGTGGTGGGAAAAAGCCCGCCTTTCCATGGAAAGCTGCGCAACCACCCTCCAAAAAGGTCTGAGGCTTGCCAGAAAAAACAATCTGCCCGAATTCCAAAACCAGCTTCTTGAGATGGAAAAAACCCTGGCCGACTACCACCAGGCACTCATGCAAGCCCGCAAAGCCGCAGAAAGCACCCTTGAAAACCGCAGCATCGTTGAAAGGGCTTCCCTGGTTTTCATCCAGAACATCCAGGCCTATATCGAAATGCAACATGGCGACATGGACCTGCAGATCCGTTCGGTTTTTGCCAGAACCCCTCTCATGCGGGGAGAACTCAATCTCGCCACAGAAGAAGAGCTGAGGATCAGGCAGGAGCGCCTGCAGGCCAGCACCCAGATTCTGAATACGGGCAGGAGTATCTATGAAATTCTGCTCAAGGCGGATGTGCAAAGAAAAGTCGTAAGGATCCAGGATCTTGCTGTAAAAATCGAAGAAGCGCGCAGAGACCTTCACACGCTCCTTGCAGTTACACGTCAGGAACCCAACCGTCAGCAGCTGCAAGCCGCTCTGACGGCCCTCGAAGATAACGCCAGGGCTGTCGCTTCCCTTGCCATGGCAAGGCAAGCCGCGGAAAAAGCCCACCTCGGCCACACCCGGGCTTATGAGAACCTTTTACACCTTGCAAAGAACATTTCTAGCCATGCCCACGACAGCGCCCTTTATGGTGGCAACCGCACCCAGGCCATTGCGGAAAATTTTGTAAAACTCCTCATTCCCCTGGCCCTTGCAGGCATCTGGATTCTCATCGTCCTGCACGCACGGATTTCCAGCCTGGAACGTCAGAGCCTGGAAATGACCCAGCTCAGCCGCCTGGCCCAGAGTCTCAGGCAGGCAAAGGATGTATCCGAAGCCACCGCCTGCACCCTTGAGGCCTGCAAAAGGCTTTTCAGCAAAGATGCCGGCATACTGGCCCTCATGGATCCCGGCCCCACTCTTCGCCTCATCCAGACCTGGGGAAACCATCCTCCGGATGTACCGCCTCCGGGAACCGAGGAAGAAGGGAGTTCAGCCTCGTCCAGGGATTTTTATATTCCCATATGCCCTCCGGAAGGTCAGGAAGCCCTGCTTGGCATCCGTCTTCATCCCTCCTCCCTGTTCATGGGGCAAAGGGATGCCGTACGCAAGGCCCTGGCCCGCAATGTCGCCGACCATTTCAGTGCAGGGCTCAATACCCTCCATCTCATGCACAGGCTGCGTCAGGAATCCATCACCGACGCACTGACAGGCCTTTATAACCGAAGGTACATGGAAGAAACGCTGCGAAGGGAATTTTCCAGATGTCAACGCAAAGGTATCTGTCTTTCTCTGCTCCTTCTGGATGCGGATCACTTCAAAAAAGTCAATGACAACCATGGGCATGAGGCAGGAGATGGGGTTCTCATCCACCTGGCCGCACTCCTCAAAAAGGATATCCGGGCCGAGGATGTGGCCTGCCGCTTCGGCGGTGAGGAATTTCTTCTGCTCATGCCAGGCCTATGTCCCAAAGCCGCCATGGCAAAGGCAGAGCTTCTCCGCCTTGCTGTGCTCAATACCCCCACCCGCCTTGGGGATAACCGGGTCATCCCCCTCACCGTTTCCATCGGCCTTGCGGTGTATCCTGAAGATGCCCTTACGCCGGAAGCCCTGATCCGTGCTGCGGACCAGGGGCTGTATGCGGCAAAATCCTCAGGCCGGAATCGGGTCTCCCGGGTTTTGCCCCGGACGTCCACGGGAAACGGGGATTTGCCCCATCCCGGAGGGGAAAAAATCTGAAGGCGGCATCAGGGGCCATGGAACATTTCTTGCTAATTCTCCGTATCAGGGGCTTGGCATGAAATTTCACACCAGGGGAGGCCGCCGATGGCAAACCATCCGAAAATCCATAAAAGCCTTATGGCGGGATCTGTCTTTCTTGCCGTTATCGTCCTCATCATGGGCGTGGGCAGCTTCCTCAACATCAGAAAAATCCGCATCCATGCGGATCTTCTCGTGACCCAGAACCTCCCCCAATGGGCCCTTGCCAATACCATTTACAAACATACCGGAGAAATCGGTTACTTCATGGCCACCTATGAACAGAACCTCGATCCCGCAACCTGGGAAAGGGCCAGGTCCGCTTCTGATATCTGCATGCAGCATATCCGGGCAGCCCAAACCCTGGCCCAGACCGAGTCCATGGACGCACTGGCAAGGCGTCTCAAACGGATGGAAGACACCCTCCTCCTTTACCAGCAGGTCATGGCCAGATCCCGCATTGCAGGGGAAAACATCACGGAAAACCACAAAACCGTCAAAAGGTCGGCCCATCTTTTCATCGAGAATATCAGCGCCTATAACCAGATGCAGCAGGAAGAAATGGAAAGGCAGATTTCAGCCGCCTTCGGAGGCGAATCCATGATCCGGTTCGGACTGAACCTTGCCTCGGAAAGCGAGCTCAAAATCCGCCATGCGCGCATTCAGGCGGGCAGCCAGATACTGGCGCAGGGAAACGGCCTCTATGCGGGCCTCTGGGAAGCGGAAACCCAGCGCAATGAGGCCCGCCTGGAAGCCCTGCTTCCGGACATGAAAAACCTGCATGACAAAATGGCAACCCTTCTTGGGGTGACGCGCCAACCCCAGAACCTGAGGCAGTTACGGAGTGCACTCACCGCACTGGAGGCCAATGAGGCGGCCGTTGAACACCTGGTGCGCACCCGGCAGATTGCAGAAAATGCTTCAAAGGCCCAGAAAGCCGCTTACCAGGAACTCCTCTCCCTTGCTGCGGATCTTTCCACGGAAGCCCACAACCATGCCATGCATGGGGGCAGCGCAACCCGCCGCATTGTCGCACATTCCGCAAAGGTTCCCCTGCAGCTGGGCGCCATCGGAGCCTTTGTGGTCTTTTTTCTTCTTTTTCTCTACGGCTGGGGCGTACAGCGCAAACGTCCCTGAGCCCAAAATTTTCACCACATGCCAGCCTGACATTCTGTAAAAAGAACGGACACCCCCAAGCGCCTTTCCCATCCTCCAGGGCCAGCGCCCAGGCCTGAGAATTCATGGCAGGCTTATTGCTATCTGCCTCTTCGGGGGGAAAGCAACCAAGCGGCACAAACCTGGAGGATAAGACCTATGCTGAAAAAAATGACACTGCGTACCCGGCTGCTCGCGGGGTTTGGCATCCTCACCGCCATCGTCCTCATGATGGGGGGCGGAGCCATTTTCAACCTCAACCACATCCGGGGCAAAGCCCTTGACCTGGTAAGTCAGAGCCTGCCCCAGTGGACCCTGGCCAATACCCTTTACCAGGCCATTGCGGAAACGGGATACTTCATGGCCGCCTATGGTCAGAACCTGGAGCCGCTTTTCTGGGAAAGGGCCATGGAAGCCACAGAGCGCTGCATGGAAAGCCTCCGCCAGGGTAAACACATGGCCCTGGAGGCGGGCATGCCCGAACTGAGCGCACAGCTCAACCGCATGGAAGGAACTCTCACCCATTACCGCAGCCTCCTTCCCGAATCCAAAAATGCAGGCCTGCTGATTCTCGAAAATCACAGACGCGTCCAGGCCTCCTCCACCCTTTTCATGGAAAGCATCCGTGCTTACAACGACATGCAGAAAGCCGCCATGACCCGCCAGCTCCGCGCGGCCTTCCAAGGCAATGCCATGGTGAATGCAGGCCTCAACCTTGCCTCTGAGGAAGAACTGCAGATACGCCACGAGCGCATCCAGGCGGGTGCCCGCATTCTTTCCGATGGCAGGGCCATCTACCAGTCTTTATGGGAAGCGGAAACCGCACGGAACGCCGACGCTCTCCGTCAGCTGACCGGAGAAATCGAAAAACTCCGGCAAAGCACGGCCGCCCTCCTGGATGTCACGCGCCAGCCCCAGAATCTTGCGCAACTGCAAAACGCCATGGAGGCCATGGAAGCCAATGTTCATGCCGTCCAGGCCCTTGTTCTGGCAAGACAGAAGGCCCAGGAGACCAGTCGTACCCAGGATCTTGCCTACCAGGAACTTCTGCATCGCGCCACAGAGCTTGCTTCCCGGGCCAATGACGAAGCCATTGGCGGCGGAAAAAGAACAGGCGACATTGTGGAAAGGGCCACCCAGACCCTGATCAAACTGGCCGCAGGCGGCGTTATTCTGGCCGTCCTTCTCATCTTTTTCATCACAAGGGCCATCACAGCTCCCATCCGTGCCACCTCCCTTCTGCTTCAGAACATTGCCGAGGGAGAAGGCGATCTCACCCGCAGGCTTTCCGTTCACACCCAGGATGAGGTGGGGGAAATGGCCGGATGGTTCAACCGCTTTGCCGAGAATATCCGACAGATCATCGCCCAGATTGCCCTGAAAGCCGAAACCCTCAATGGGGCGGCCAAGGGACTTACGGGCCTTTCCGTATCCATGGATGGGGAAACCCGCAAGACCCACAGCCTTTCCCAGAACGCTGAAAAAGCCATTACGCGAACCAGCATGGACATGCAGGCCGTGGCCGCAGCCATGACCCAGGCCTCAGGCAATCTTGATGTGGTGGCCGCAGCCAGTGAGGAAATGACCGCCAGCATCTCTGAGATCTCCCAGAATGCCTCCAGGGCCAGAGCCATCGCGGAAAACGCAGCGCAGAGAGGCGCTTCTGCCTCCCAGCGCATGGCCAGCCTCGGTCTTTCCGCCCGTAGCATCGACAAAGTGACCGAAGCCATTGAAGCCATTTCCGCCCAGATCAACCTTCTTGCGCTGAACGCCACCATTGAGGCGGCCAGAGCAGGGGAAGCCGGTCGCGGCTTTGCCGTAGTGGCCAACGAAATCAAGGAGTTGGCCCGTCAGACCGGGGAATCGACCCAGGAAATCAAGGCCCGCATTGAGGATATTCAGAAAAGCAGCCGGGATTCAGAACAGGAAATCATCGGCATCACAGAGGTCATCAACTCCATTGAGGATATTGTGAGCAGCATTGCCGCCGCTGTGGAGGAACAATCCCTTTCCATGCGGGAGGTGGCCTCCAACATCGGAGAAGCCGCATGCGGCATCGGGGAAGTCCGAGGTCGTGTGGTGTCAGCCGCCCAGGAGGTGGATGGGGTAAGCCGGAATATGGGTGAGGTGGATCAGGCGGTCAGCCGCATGGAGTCCACCAGCAGCAAGGTTCGCAAAGAGGCGGAAAGCCTTGCCCTTCTTGCTGTGGAAATCCAATCCATGGTCAGGCGCTTCAGGACCGCATAGGATGCCAAGGAGCCCAGGATGAACACCATTGTACAACTGGATAACCCGGATTTTTCCCCTGAACCCATGGAGATTGCCGACATTGCGCACCACCTTTTTCAGTGTGAGGGCCGCTGGTGCGCCCGCTTTGAAGGCTTTCGGCTTTCTTCCGTCTTTCAACCCATTTTCAGCCCAGCCCACCAGCAGTGCGTGGGGCTGGAGGCCCTGGTCCGGGTGCAGGATACCCAGGGGAATTTTCTGGCCCCCCCTCTGCTCTTTTCCGGAAAAAGCAGAGCGCGCATCGTGCTGGCAGATCGCATCTGTCGCCTGCTCCATGGAAAAAACTTTCTGACTCTAAAGGAAAAAGAGCTCTGGCTTTCCTTAAACCTTGCCCATGAGGTGGCCATTTACGGCCGAAGCTACGGGATCTTTTTCCAGAAAGTCATCACAGAAATGGGCCTTGACCCCAACCGCGTGGTCCTTGAAATCATGGAGCATCCTGTGGAAGATCCTGCGCTCCTGGAAAATGCCGTCCTCTTTTACCGTCAAATCGGCTGCGGCATCGCCATTGATGATTTTGGCACAGGACAATCCCATTTCGACCGGGTCTGGCGCCTTTCCCCCCACATTGTCAAGCTCGACCGGAATCTCATCCGCAATGCCGCAGAAAGCCCACGCATCCGCCATGTTTTCTGCGGCATGGTTTCCCTTCTTCAGGAAAGCGGATCCCTGGTTCTTGTGGAAGGCATTGAAACCGAGGAGGAAGCGGTCATTGCCCTGGAAGCCCAAGCCGACCTGGTTCAGGGGTATTACTTCGGCCGTCCGGCCCCCCCAGCCTTCCCTGGTTTTCGGCGCATGGAGCCGACTTTACATGCACCATCACCAAAACCTCCTGTCCAGGGAAAAACACACCCTCGAAAAATACCGCCTTCTGGGTGAAGCCTTCCGGAAAACGAGCCAAAACATCGCAAAGGGTCTCCCCCTTCCGGAAGCCGCCCATCCCCTCATGGTTCATCCGGATGTGCTGCGCTGCTTCTGCCTCACCTCAGAAGGCCACCTTCTGGGTTCTCCTGTTTTTCCCACGCCCACGCCCAAGGTGACGGATCCCTATTTTCTTCCCTTTACGCCCGGTAAAAGCAGAAACAACATCCATAAGCCCTTTCTCAAAAACGCCCTGCACCATCCCGGAGTCATCTGCCGCACCCGCCCTTACCGCTCCTTTCTTCAGGATGGCCTCTGTGTTACCCTTTCCCAGGAAATCCTTTCGCCCCGATCCGGATACAGCCTTGTGTTCTGCTGCGATATCAAGGAGCCCTGGCTCCATGCCTGTCACACCCAAGAGACGCCCACATCCCCGGACTTTCCCGGATCCCATGGAAAAAGGAGTCCCCAACCATGACCCAGGCCCCGTCCGCCACACCCTACGCCCTCTGGGCCGCAGGGAAAAAAACCACCTTCACCTTCATGGCAATGATCGCCATTGTTTTTGTTGTGGGCATCACAGGGTATGTGGCCGTGACGACCCTCCAGAATGAACTGGAAAACCTTGGCAACAACCGCATCCCCGACCTCCGCGCCCTGGCCGCCCTGAACCAACAGCGTATGACCATCCGGGGCGATACCTTTGCCATTGCCCTTCTCCAGCATCAGAACGCAGACCCGGAAGCCTACATCCGGCTCCGGGAGCACCAGCAGGAGGCCTGGCGGCACATTGACGCGGCCTGGAATTCCCTCCGCGCCATCCCCAGGCAATCGGAAAAGGGTCGGGCCCTGATGGAAGAAGCGGGTGAGCGATACAGCACCTGGCGACGGATTCATGCGGAAATGGATCAAACCCTCAAAGAACTGACTGAAACCCAGAATCCCCTGCAAAAAGAACTTCTCCATGGGCAGTACGAAAGCCTCATCCGTAAGGCCCTTCCCCTTTCCAACGCCATGGCCCTTACCTTTAACGCCCTGACGGACAACAACATCGCCAACACCTCCGCCATGACACGGCAAAACCTTAAGATTGCAGATCTCCTTCGCAAAGGCGCTCTCCTTTCCCTCTTTCTGGGAACCACACTGGCCAGCCTCCTCTTCTTCCTCAACCAGAAAGCCCGACAGGAGGCCGCACGGAAACGGTGGCAGGAACACCTTACCCTGGAAAGGAGACGGGCCAATCTCCAGGCCATCTTTGACACCATGCCCGTTGGTATGCTTCTCATCAACGACAAAGGAGAGGTCGTACGGATAAATCCCGTGATTTCCACCATGCTTGGAAAAAATCCCTCCTCTCTCCTGCCCGGAGAAATAGGCCCCATCCTCCGGTGCATGCAGGCCCTCACCCATGAAAACCTCTGCGGGTACACGGATACAGAACCCTGCTCCCAATGCCGCATCCGGGCCGTACTGGAATGCGTACTCGAGACACGAAAAGAAATCCGGGATGTGGAAACCATGCAGACCCTCCTCATTGACCAGAGGGCTCAGGCCTTCTTTTTTCAGATCCGTGCAGTTCCCCTTTTTCTGGATGAGAAAAATCACGTACTTCTTACCCTTTTGGACATCACGGAACGAAAAGCCATTGAGGCGGAGCTGCGCAGCACCAATGCCATGCTGGAAAAAGCCATCAATCACACCAACCTTCTCGCCCAAAAGGCCCAGGATGCCAATGTGGCCAAAAGCGCCTTTCTTGCCCATATGAGCCATGAAATCAGAACACCCATGAATGGCATCATCGGCCTTGCCGATCTTTGCCTCAAAAACGATCTTGCCCCCGTGCAGCGGGATTATCTGGAAAAAATCCACAGCTCTGCCCTCTCCCTTCTGGGAATCCTCAATGACATTCTTGACTTTTCAAAGATCGAAGCGGGCGAACTCAGCCTTGAGAGCATTCCCTTTCATCTGGATGAGGTGTTGGAAAAGGTACGCACCCTTTTTTCCGAGGCCGCCAGACAAAAAGGCATTGAACTTCTCTTCTGGCGCGAGGTGGATACCCCCTCCCACCTTATGGGCGACCCCTTACGCCTGGGACAGGTACTCACCAATCTCACTCACAACGCCATCAAATTCACCCCTTCCGGTGAAGTACTCATCCGCATCGAATGCCTCTGGCAAAACCCCCATACGGCAGCCCTCTTCTTTGTGGTAAAGGATACGGGCATCGGCATGACGCCGGAACAGACCGCAGGGATTTTCAACGCCTTTTCCCAGGCTGACAGCAGCACCAGCCGTCATTTCGGCGGAACCGGGCTGGGGCTCAGCATCACCCGCCAGCTTGTACACCTCATGGGCGGCAGTATCCGGGTGGAAAGCCGCCCCGGAGAAGGCAGCACCTTCATGGTATCCTGCGAATTTACCCGCCAGAAAAGCGCAAGGGGAAGCGACCCCCTGCCGCCCCGCTATCTGCAGGGACTTCAGATTCTTGTGGCGGACGACAATCCAACGGCCCTGGAGATCTTCCGCCACTATCTGGAAGCCCTCACCTTCAGCGTCACCACCGTCACCTCCGGCCAGGCCGCGCTCAAGGCCTTTGAAAAACAGGATCCGGTTTTCGATCTCATCATCCTTGATTACAGGATGCCGGGATTGAACGGTCTTGAAACCGCGAAAAAAATCCTCGCCATCCCTTCCCACTCACCCGCTCCCAGGCTTCTCCTCTCTTCCGCCTTTGCAGGACAGGAAGTTCTCAGAGAAAGCCTTGCCGAAGGGATCAGCGCTTTCATCATCAAGCCTGTAACCCCTTCCTACCTTCTTGATATGATAATGGAAGGCCTTGGAAGCATGGACAGGCAGCCCTTCCTTTCCCGACGCAGATCCGGCATGAATCCCGGCGACCTTGCCTATCTTCAGGGCGCAAACATTCTTCTTGCGGAAGACAATGAGGTAAACCAGCTGGTGGCAAGCGAACTCCTGCAGCAGGCTGGGGCCCGGATCGATCTGGCCCAGAATGGACAACAGGCCCTGGACATCCTTTCAAGCCATCCACCGGATCACTACCTCTGTATCCTCATGGACGTGCAGATGCCTGTGCTGGACGGTTATGAAGCCACACGGATCATCCGCAGGGATCCGCGCTTTGCAAAGCTTCCCATCCTTGCGCTCACGGCCAACGCCATGCTCGACGATAAGGAAATGGCCAGGGCTGCAGGCATGAATGACCACATCGTCAAACCCATCAACCCAAAGGATCTCTTTTTACGCCTCAGGCAATGGCTTTCACCGGAAAAGCCCTGAACTTTCCCCCAGGATTCCCATGAAGGCCCAGATCCTGAAAAAAGGTCTCCCATGCCCCAAGGCTCCCCGTGCCTTTAAAAAAAACTGAGGGCTGGCTGCCACCAGCCCCCCCTTAAGCGTCCTTTCCCTTCTTCCCTTCCCCGCCTTGCCTTTACCCCGCTTTTATGCTCTATTCCCATCGGACCACGCCTTTTCCCGGCTTCCTCCACCTCCATAGCCCAGAATCATTCCAGGAAAGGACGCTGTCAATGCCCAGAAAATCGGCCCATCATCGCCTCCATCAGCCCATCTGCGACATCGCAAGGAAGAAAGTGGTCACCCTTCAGCAGGACATGACCATACAAGAAGCCCTGGACGATATCCGCTCCCGTGGGCTTGAGGACAAAATCGCCTATTTCTATGTTGTGGACCCCCAGGCCCGACTCACCGGTGTGCTGCCCACCCGAAAACTTCTCACCACGGCCCTGAATCAGAAGATCTCGGACGTCATGATCCATCATGTGGTCAGCCTTCACAAGGGAGCCTCCATTCTGGACGCCCATGACCTCCTCTCCCGGCATAAGCTCCTGGCTCTGCCCGTGGTGGATGGACACAAACGCATCCTCGGTGTGGTGGATGTGGGGATGCTTACGGACGAGGAAATCGCCATTGCAGACAGAGAACACATGGATGCCGTCTTTGAGTCCATAGGCTTCCGCGCTTCCCAGGTACGGGATGCTTCGGCCTTCAGGGCTTTTCGTTTCCGCTTTCCCTGGCTCCTTGCCACCATTGCCAGCGGCACGGCCTGCGCCCTTCTGGTGGGGGTTTTTGAGCTGACCCTGGCCAAAAGTCTGGTGCTCGCCTTTTTCCTCACCCTGGTCCTGGGGCTCGGGGAAAGCGTCAGCATTCAATCCATGACCGTTACCCTCCAGGCCCTGCGATCCGCCCAGCCCACCCTCCGCTGGTACCTCGCAGCTCTGCGTAAGGAAATCTGCACAGCCTTTCTCCTGGGAATGGGCTGCGGTTCTGTGGTGGCCCTCATCGTCTGGCTCTGGCAGGGGCTTTTCGGGGTAGCTCTGATCATTGGCGGCAGCATTGCACTGGCCCTCTGCGCCGCCTCCTTTTTCGGGCTCAGCATTCCCTCCCTGCTCCATGCGCTGAAGCTCGACCCCAAGATCGCAGCCGGCCCCGTCACCCTGGCCATGGCGGATATCTGCACCGTATTGATCTACTTCAGCCTGGCCACGGCCCTGCTCTGAAAACCCAACCGGAATTTTCCGCTTCCACCTGATCAGGCCTCACAAAAATGGGGGAAGCAAGGGATACAAGTCCCATATCCCCCAACCCCAGATCCTGCCAGGATGATCCTATGAAAATGACACACACACTGGAGATTGCCCACACCTGGCAAGGCTTCCCCCTTGCCGACGAAGAACGGACAGAGGTCCGCATGGCGCTGACGGATACGGAGCTCAGACTCTGGCTTGAAGCCCCCTATCATGGCGACCCTGCGCCTGCCCAGCCAGCGGGCAGCACGGAAAGACTCTGGGAGTATGAGGTGGTGGAAATTTTTCTCGTGGGAGCGGACGGGCGTTACATCGAAATTGAAATGGGGCCCCAGGGACACTATCTGGTGCTTTTCTTCAAGGATGTGCGCTGCCTGGAAAAAGCCCACATCCCCCTGGCATTCCAGGCAAAAATTTCAGGCCCTGCATGGCAGGGCAGCGCCCGGCTGGCCAGGGAGCATCTGCCCCTCCCCCTTACCCGGGTTAATGCCTTCGCCATCCATGGACAAGGAGAAAAACGACGGTACCTCTGCGCCCATCCCACAGGGGGCGGGGTTCCGGATTTCCATCAACCCGCCCTTTTTCCCCCTCTCCCGTGCTGAAAACCGCCAAAGCCCTTTTCTCTCACTCCGGCGCAGGTGTGCGGCGCATCCAGTGTCGGCCCTTGATTTCCACCTTTTCCAGCAGGGTCCGGACACCCGCCAGGGGTTTTCGGATCCGCAGGGTGGGGCGGTTCATGATGTACTGCTGGGAGGCGGTCCCGGATCTTTCCCCCACACAAGGAGCGCCTTCGGGATGGTTTCGGATATAGCGTTCAATGACAGCAAAAAAATTATGCTCTTCCAGCACCCTGCGTCTGGCTTCAAGGATGTAGGGCAGACGGTCTTCGTACTCCCGGTTGGCGATGGTGCTTTGGATGATGTCCCGCGTTTTTTCAAAATCATTGAAATCAATGGGGATAAAACTTTCCTTTGGAAAGTAGTCCGCCGCATTGGGACAGCCATGGTAAAAAGGAAGGGTATAACCTAAAAAGGCATCGGGCAGCTTTTCTGTCATGTGATGGGGATAGACATGGTTTTCAATGGTGATATGGTAGCGGTAAGGATCGAGAGCCTCAGCCTTGTCTGACATGGGCCGCACGCCATGGCCAAAAACGTCCATATCCGGAATCGCTTCCTGAAGTCTCTGGGTAAAGGCCACCCTGCGGGTGTGCAGGGTCAGGTTTCCCTTGCGGTTGGAGCACACCGTTGCAAGATCCTTCGTTTTAACAATGGGAGGCGTTGCCTCAAGATCCTCATAGTTCAAGACCTTGCCTCCCTCATAGGGAATACCATAAAACCAGACCAGACCCGGCTGGGTGAATACGGCATTGGGATGGCGGATCACCCAGGGCTCCTGGCTGGTAATGATCGTACCGAACTGGCGCAGGTAATCGGTTCCGTAAACCGTGATGGTGGAAGGCTCCGTGGTCACCAGAATGGTCCTCTCTCTGGGACAGGCCAGAGGCTCAAGGCTCAGTTTTCCCTGGGCCCGATAAAGGTCATGGTACACCACCAGCCAGTCGTAGGTTCTCAGGTTCCAGTCCAGGGAAAAACGACAGCTTCCCAGACGTCCATCCCGCCGGGGCAGCTGACGGGTGAAACGCATGGCAAAATGCTCAGGGGACATGCGACCCATGAGTTTAACGGTAAAAGGTGAAGCTTCAGCCCTCGGATCTTCCATTTTTTCCATCTGAGAAAAATTCCTTCTTGAATAGGCAGGTTGCAGCCCCCCTCATAGCGCCCGTGCCAGCAGTACAGCCCGCAGGGGCGCGGGTTCTCCTTCCACGGTTCTGGATCTGTCCAGGGGGTCCAGAAAATCTTCCAGGGATTCATCAAAGGCCCAGGCCGTACGGCGCTGTTCTTCCGTTGTGGTAAAGGCGGTATCCATGCAGCGCACATCCCCAAAGCCCGCATGCCCCAGCCAGCGGGCAAGGCAGGACACCGTGGGCAGGAAAAAGACATTGCGCATTTTGGCGTAGCGGCCCAAAGGGGTGAGGCTTACGGGCGCATCCCCTTCAATGATAAGGGTTTCCAGCACAAGTTCCCCCCCGGTTTTCATGTATCGCCGCACATCCTGCAGAAAAGTGACAGGCGATTTCCGGTGGTAAAGCACGCCCATGCAAAAAATCACATCAAAAAAACCCTTCATTTCAGGCAGATCCTCAAAGCCTGCGGGCAGCATGAAAAGATCAGGATGGGACACATAACGCTGGATCAGCTGAAACTGGTAATAATAGGGTAAAAAGGGCTCCACGCCCAGGGCCAGACCTGGCCTGTGGGCCGCCATGCGGAAAAGATAGTAGCCGTTGCTCGCGCCGATGTCCAGCACCCGCCTGCCTTCAAGGGCAGGCATAAACGGAAGAAGACGCCGCCATTTCATAAAAGAGCGCCACTCCGTGTCCACTTCCGTGCCAAAAATCGAAAAAGGCCCTTTGCGCCAGGGAATCAGGGCCTGCAATACCCTCAAAAAGCCCATTCTCTGCCCTTCTTCAAGATCCTCAGCCCGGCCCACACGCACCCAGTCCGAATCCAGGTCCACCTCAGACGGTCTGACTTCGGGCAGGCATTCAAAGGCTTCCCGGAGTATCCGCGCCTGTCCCTCCCTTTCCCCGAGTTTCGACTCCAGACTGACCACCAGATTCAGAAGCTCTGCCCCATAGGACCCAAGTCCCACCCTTTGGGCTTCCAGCATCAGACGTCGCATGGGGAACCTTCCTTCAGCGCAAGAAAACTTGTGAAGTGAAACCACTTCAGATAAATTTCAACCTTCCTGAAACCCGCCCCGCCAAGGCGTTTCTGATGATCTTCCAGGGTTTCAGGTACCAGCACATTTTCCAAAGCTTCTCGCTTCCGGCTGATCTCCAGGGCCGAATATCCGTTGTGTGCCTTGAAATCATAATAGATATCCTGCTGTATGGATGTCAGAAAGGGATCTTTATGCACGACCTTTTCCGTAAGAAGAAAAATACCACCCGGCACCAGCGCCCCATACACCCTCTGGATCAGGGCATCCCTCAGATGCAGGGGTAAGAACTGCAAGGTCAGGTTCATTACCACAACCGAAGCCCCTTCCATGGGAAAATCATTGATATCCTCACAGCAAAGCCGGATCCGCTCCCTTCCCCTGCGCACGGAAAGCCGTTTTTCATAGATTTCCAGCATGGGTGGTGAGTTGTCCACGCCCACCATGGAAAAGTCCATGCCCCCTGCGGCTTCCAGAAAGGCAATCCCGAAATTGCCATGGGAACAGCCCAGGTCATAAATGCGGGTTCCGGGCTGATAAAAACGCCTGGCCAGGGTTTTCTGCTGGGCCAGAATCTCCTGGTAAAGGGGCACGGAGCGGTGCAGCATGTCATCAAAAACCGCAGCCACACTGGCATTAAAGGAAAAGGGCGCAAGGCCAGCATCTTCGGATGCAAAAATTCTGTCCACAGGCATAGCGGTCCTCCTGTTCGGGTTAGAACAAGGCAAAGCAGCCTTTTATGACGGAAGCCCGCCTGCTTTGTCAATGCCGCATGCCGCAGCCTTCCCATCCCAGTTCCCACAAGAAAAATCTCCCAGGCCCACCTTGCTCCGCTTTCGCCTTTACCGTATAATTTGTTCTTTTCTACCCAGGAGCCCCCATGCACGATCCCTTTGCCAGCCGCAACCATTACCGCCGCCTCATGGGCCGTAAAGATCTTGTCTCCTTTCGCATTACGGAAAAAGAAAGCGACCTCCATATTCAGGCAGATACCGACCTTTCCCTTCCCGCCAGAAAAGAGTTGCTCCGACTGCGCGGGGAAATCCGCGCCTATATCGGGACCCACCCGGGTTTTTTTGAAACCTTTGATCCCTGGCCCGAGGATCCCCTGGCCCCTCCGGTCATCCGCAGCATGATCCGGGCCGGACGCTTTGCGGGTGTTGGCCCCATGGCCGCGGTTGCCGGAGCCATCGCCGAAGCCCTGGGACGAAAGCTGCTCCGCCGCTCTCCGGAAGTGCTCGTGGAAAACGGCGGCGATCTTTTTGTCTGCTCAGGCCATCCCCTGACCCTGGGGCTTTATGCCGGAGACAGTCCCTTTTCCGGAAAAATCGCCTTCCGTATCCCCGCTTCCGAATCCGGCATGGGCATCTGCACCTCCTCGGGTACCCTTGGGCACTCCTTCAGCTTTGGACGGGCGGATGCGGCTGTGGTGATCGGCCCGGACACCGCCATGGCCGACGCCCTGGCAACGGCCATGGGCAATGGCATCCATAAAGCCGAAGACATGGACACCCTCATTGAAAAAGCCCGGAATATCCCCGAGATTTCCGCCATGATCCTCGTCAAGGGAAAACGCCTTGCCCTCTGCGGTGATGTTGAAATTCTGCCCCTTGCCCCCTCCAAGCCCCCCAGCACACCAGCGGGGGGGGAGCGCCCCACAAAAAGAGGTTGAATTTCACCTGTAAAACACGTATCAAAACACATTCAGGGTGCGCTGGCATCGGCCTTATCTCTCCCTGTGGCGCGGCCTTTCCGGTCTACCATGGCCCAAGACAATCCCGTCATGCCCGGCATACGCATCCCATTGACCACTTCCCGGCTTCGAAAAAATTTCTACTGCTTTTCTCACCATGGGAGAAGGAAATTCATGAAACGTATCAAACTCACCCTCACCCTCCTTACCCTTGGGTTGATCGCGCTGCTTTTCTACCAGAATCAGGCCTACTTTCTTCAGCCCCATGTCCTTTCCCTGAATTTTTATTTTTTTCAGTATGATTTTCCAGAAACCCCCACGGGCATCTACTGGGTCTTGTGTTTTTCCGCAGGCTTCCTTCTTATGTTTTTTTCCAGCATCGCCCTCCGGCTCCGCGCCGCAGCCCGTATCCGCATGCTCCACAACGAAAATCTCGAACACCTGGAAACCATCGAAGCCCTGCAGAACGAACTGGAAAGCATGGCCTCCCCTGAATCGGATCCCGAAGACTCCGAGGATCACCGGGCTGCGTCCGGTGGACAGAGACGGGAACATACGGCCTGAAAGGTTTTTACGGATCGGATTCCAGGACAGCTTCGGCCCGGCGCCTTCCCGCCGGGCCGAAGCTGTCTTTCCCCCCTTCACCTCACTCCTTATCGTTGCTGGTAATACCGAAGAGGACGTCCCATGGACAGCAGCATGAACCCCACCCCGATGATGGCACAGTACCTTGACCTCAAGGCCCAATACCCCGACTGCCTCCTCTTCTATCGCATGGGCGACTTTTACGAGATGTTCTATGAGGATGCGGAAACCGCCTCCCGCGTTCTGGACATCACCCTCACAGCCCGGAATCGAAAGGATCCGGATGCCATTCCCATGTGCGGCGTTCCCGTGAAATCTGCGGAACTTTACATGGCAAGACTCGTGCAAGCCAACTTCAAGGTGGCCATCTGCGAGCAGATGGAAGATCCCGCCAAGGCCAAGGGCCTGGTCAAACGGGATGTGGTGCGTATCCTCACCCCCGGCATGCTGGTGGAAGACCATCTTCTGGACGATAAAAATCCTAATTTTGTCACAGCCCTTGCCTTTCAGGGCAATACCTGGGGCATCGCCAGCCTGGATCTTTCCACTGCGGTTTTCCGCATGACAGAAACCCGCTCCCAAGGCGCTGTGCGGGATGAACTGGTCCGCATCCGACCCAAAGAAATTCTCGTTGCTGAAGATTTTACCCAGCATGTGCAAACCCATCTTCTCGGCCCAGCCTTCCAACAATCCCGCGTCAGTCCCGCGCCACAGGCGGATTTTCTTCCGGCAAAGGGCAGGCATATCCTTCTCGAGCAGTTTGGCATAAGGAGTCTTGACAGTTTTGGCATCCGCAAGGCCGGGGCAGGTGTGGCTGCAGCGGGTGCTCTCATCCATTATGTGCGGGAAACCCAGAAACAGGATATCACCCATATCCGCGGCCTGCAGCTTTACGCCCTGAACGGTGTGTTGCTTCTGGATGACACCACCTTCCGCAATCTTGAGCTTACGGAAAATCTCCGGGACAACAGCCCCAAGGGCAGCCTGCTTCACACCATGGACAAAACCGTCACCGCCATGGGCGCAAGGACCCTGCGGCACTGGCTCACCTACCCCCTCCTTGACAAAGAAGCCATAGAACAGCGGCATCATGCCGTAGACCTTGGCCTGGGCCATCCCCTGGTCCGCAGGCAGATCCGTGAAAAACTTAAACAGATTCACGATTTAGAACGCATCAGCACCCGTATCGTCATGGCACGCTGCCATCCCAGGGACCTTTTAGCCCTGCGCACCTCCCTTTTTACCCTTCCCGAACTCCTCAGCCCCATCGAAGCTCTGCACTCTCCTCTTTTCCTGTTTGCCGGTAACCTCGAAAACCTTCTGGAGCTGGCTCAGACCCTGGATTCCGCCATCCGGGAGGACGCTCCCGTGAATGCGGATCAGGGCGAGGTCATCAAGCCCGGTTTTAATCCTGAACTCGATACCCTCATCGCCATGGCCACAGACGGCAAAAGCTATCTTGCAGGTCTTGAAGCCCGGGAGCGGGAAAAAACCGGAATCAGTACCCTCAAGGTGCGCTTCAACCGGGTTTTCGGGTATTTTATTGAAGTATCCAAGGCCCAGGCCAAATCGACTCCTCCGGATTATGTTCGAAAACAAACCCTTGTGAATGCGGAACGGTATATTACCGATGAACTGAAAATTTTTGAAGAACGGGTTCTCTCCGCCCAGGAAGAGCGCAGCCGCATGGAGCTGGCCCTTTTGGAAGATCTCCGCCTCCAGGCCGCAGAGCTGCATGCAGAAATTCTCCTGGCAGCAGATTTTCTCGCCCGGGTGGACGTTCTCTTTGCCCTGGCCCAGCTGGCCGAGGAAAGGACCTATGTGCGCCCGCAAATGACCGAAGACGGCATCCTGGATATCCGGGAAGGCCGTCACCCCGTTGTGGAGGGCATGCTGAGAGACCAACGCTATGTGCCCAACTCCATCTGTATGGATAACAGCGAATCCCAGGTGCTGATCATCACAGGGCCCAACATGGCGGGCAAATCCACGGTGCTGCGCCAGGTGGCCCTCATCGTACTCATGGCCCAGATGGGCAGCTTTGTGCCCGCAACCAGCGCCCGCATCCCTATCACAGACCGCATCTTCACCCGCGTGGGTGCTTCGGATAATCTTGCCCAGGGTCAATCCACCTTCATGGTGGAAATGGAAGAAGCCGCCAATATTCTCCATAATGCAAGCCCGAACAGCCTTGTCATCATGGATGAAATCGGACGAGGCACCAGCACCTTTGACGGGCTGAGCATCGCCTGGGCCGTTGCCGAGTATCTCCACAACCTCAGAAAAAAAGGAGTTAAAACCCTTTTTGCCACCCACTACCATGAAATGACTCAGCTTTCTGAAACCCTGCCCAGGGTCAGAAACTTCAGTGTGGCCGTGCGCGAGTTTCAGGATCATATCATCTTTCTTCACAAGCTCATCCCCGGAGGGGCCAACCGAAGCTACGGTATTCAGGTGGCAAAGCTTGCCGGACTTCCGGATTCTGTGATACATCGTGCAAGCGTTCTGCTTGCGCGGGTGGAAAACGGAAAGCCCCTTTGGGAAGAAATGGGCGCGCAACAGGAAGGCCGCCGCGAAGATCCAAGGCAGATGCGTCTTTTTCCAGGTCCTGAGGCGGCCATCGTCAAAATGCTTAAGGAAATGGATCCCAATACCATGACCCCCATGGAAGCCATGCACATGCTCTTCATACTCAAGGAAAAGGCCATGGCAACAGAATCGAAACAGGGCTAGCTCAAGGAACCTCCGCACCCATGGTTACCCAACTGCACCGGACCCGGGCACACCCCGCATCCTCTTGTCATGCCGCAGGTCGCTTTTCCTGCAGGAAAGCCGCGTTCTGCCTTTTCATGCTCTTTGCTTTCAGCCTTCATGCCATGCCTGCATGGGCCGAATCCGTACGCAACCTCTATCTTCAGGCAGACAAGGCCTTTCAGGATCTGCAAAAGGATCCCCAGAAACGCAAATTCCGATCCCATTGGGAAGAACTCGCCGCAAACTTTGAGGCGGCTTATACCCTTGATCCCCAGGATGCCTGGGCTCCCGCCTCCCTGTACCGCGCAGGCGAGGTTTACCTGGGCCTTTCTTTTTTTTCCGGCCGCAGCAGTGACAGGGAAAACGCCATCACCCTTTTCCGCAGGGTTTTCCACGAGTGTCCCAAAAGTCGTTACAAATTCAGGGCTGCGGAACAGCTCAAAGAACTGGGAGCTCCCCTTCAGGCCCCCATTGTCAAAAAAGAGCAGGCCGTATCCCCGCAGCCCACCCTTTCTCCGCCTCCCATCAAAACCACAAAAACCACAAGGCCCGAAGAGCAGGCTCCCATTCTTTCCCTTCCCCTGCCTGAATCCCCATCGCCTCCGGCCTTACCTCTGGTACTCATCCCGGCAGCCCTTCCCTCCCCTGAGCCGGAAAAACCCCCTGAGCTTCTCTCAGAGGGTTCAGCGGAAAAAAACCCGGACCCCTCACAGATGGGCGTTATCCGAGGTGTGCGCTACCAGACTTATCCCAACCGTACCCGCATTGTGGTGGATGCGGACAGAGAAATTGCCTACGCGTACAATGATCTCCATCAGGACAGAGATAAGGGACTACCGCCCAGGGTTTATGTGGATTTTCAGAACACCACCCTCATGGCCGATCTTCCCCCCTCCCTGCAGATCAATGACCCCCAGGTCAAAACCGTCCGCATTGCCCGTAACACACCAGAAAAGGTCCGCCTTGTGATGGACCTTGATAAATCAAGGGACTTCAAAGTTTTTCAGCTTTTTGATCCGCCCAGGACCGTGATTGACATCTGGGGAGAAAGCAAACCCGCTGACAGGGCCCAGCTCGCTGCCTCTCTGCCCGCCGCAGCCCTGCCCGCTGCGCCCCCAGCTCCTCTGCCTCCGGCTGGCAATCTGGCCCCTGGTGCCATCCGCAGACAACTGGCCCTGGGGGTTCACCGTATCGTACTGGACCCCGGCCACGGCGGTAAGGATCCCGGTGCCATCGGCCATACCAAGGGGGTCTATGAAAAGGACATCAATCTCCAGATTGCCCAGAAACTTGCGGAAAAACTACGAAAAGAACTCAAGTGCGAAGTCCTTCTTACCCGCACCGGGGACACCTACCTCGCCCTTGAAGAACGCACCCAGTTTGCAAACCAGCACAAAGCAGATCTTTTTATCTCCATCCATACCAATGCGGCCATGAACCGCAATGCCCATGGCATTGAAACCTATTTTCTCAACCTTGCCACCGATGAGGAATCCATCGCAGTGGCTGCACGGGAAAACGCCACTTCCACCAAAAACATCAGTGATCTCCAGACCATTCTGAACGATCTCATGCAGAATGCCAAAATCAATGAATCCAGTCGACTGGCCTCTTACGTGCAACGGGGCATGGTCACAAGCGTGCGTCCCCATTACAGCGATATCAGCGACAAAGGCGTCAAGCAGGCTCCCTTTTATGTGCTCCTGGGGGCTCAGATGCCCTCCATTCTCATTGAAACGGGCTTTATCACCAATCCCAGGGAGTGCCAGCGCCTGACCACGCCTCAGTACCAGAACCGCCTTGCCGACGGGATTCTGGACGGCATCCGGCGTTATATCCAGGATCATTTTCCCCAGGAATCCCGGAAAAAGCCTTAAAAAAACGCTAAGCCAGGCGGACCCTTTCCCTGCCTTTACAGGGGATGCCTATCGGACATGCGACCTTTCCACCCCGGCCACATAAGGAGCTTTCATGGAAAACTGTATTTTCTGTAAAATCATCGCAAAAGAAATCCCCACACATTTTCTCATGGAAACCGAAGACCTGGTAGTCTTCCGGGATATCAACCCCAAAGCGCCCGTACACCTTCTCATTGTCCCCAGGCAGCATATCCGCAGCATCAACAATATCGAAGAAAACCATACCGTTGTGCTTGGAAAACTCTTCCTCGCAGCCAGGGAAATGGCCGCACGGGAAGGCATCAGCGCCAGCGGCTACAAACTCCAGTTCAATGTGGAAAAGGGAGGCGGTCAGGAGGTCTTTCATCTTCACCTCCACCTCATCGGAGGCTGGAAATCCTGAACCCTTCCCGGGTATTTCTGAAAGAGCCCTTTTTCAACTCAAAACGGCGTCTTCTCCCAGGTGGGGAAAAAGACGCCGTTTTTGATGGTCATTGGGTTCAGCAATCTCAGGTTACATGGAATAAAGACGTTTTCCGGAAACTATGGTGATGCCGCGGGCGGAAAGATGGGTGATGGCCGCATCCACGTCATCAAACCGAAAAATCATCACCGCCCTGTCCCCGCTCTGCTGCACAAAGGCATACATGTATTCCACATTGATGTTCTTTTCCCTCAGCACTTCAAGAATATCGTGCAGGCCTCCTGGGGTATCCAGAACCTCCACAGCCACAACCTCCGTTTTCCCCACGGTAAATCCGGCCTTTTTCAGGGCAGAGTCCGCCCGCTGCGTATCATTGACGATCATACGCAGCACACCGAAATCCGCCGTATCCGCCAGGGAAAGCGCCCGTATGTTCACGCCGGATTCCTTGAGGATGGCGGTCACTTCCGCAAGACGCCCAGCCTTGTTTTCCATAAAAATCGAAATCTGTTCCACCTTCATCAGCAATCCTCCTTGTCACCGTCGTGAATGGGTGTTGAAACGAAATGCTTTTTTTGTGTCCATGGGACGCTGGAAAACAGGGGCTTCCAGAACAATCCATCCCGCAAAGCCCTTTCCTTTTCCCGGAGCGGACAGAACCTGAGCTTTTCCGCCAGACACGCATACGCATGAAGCCAGGAGGTCATACTAGCTTTATATCTTTCTCCGATCAATAACCCTGACAGCCTTTCCCTCACTTCTTGCTATGCTTTTAGGCTCCACAAGTCGGACTTTGGCTGAAATTCCAAGATATTCCTTGATGTTTTTGGCTATCATACGCTCAAGGTTCTGTAACCCCCGGACCTCATCGGTGAAAAGTTTCTGGCTGATTTCCACCTTGACGGTCAGAATATCCAGACTGTCTTCCCGGTCCACTTCCAGCTGGTAATGGGGCTCCACTTCGGAAATCATCATGAGGACGGATTCAATCTGCGAGGGAAAGACGTTCACTCCCCGGATAATCAGCATATCGTCCGTACGTCCGGAGACCCTTTCCATACGGATCAGTGTCCGACCACAGACGCAGGGCTCTGCGGTCAGTCTTGTGATATCCCGGGTTCTGTAGCGGATCACGGGAAAGGCCTCCTTGGTGATGGAGGTGAATACCAATTCGCCCACTTCTCCCATGGGAAGGCGCTTACCCGTATCCGGATCAATGATCTCCGGAATAAAATGATCCTCAAAAATATGCAGACCTGCCTTGGCCTCATGGCACTCCACAGCCACACCCGGTCCCATCACCTCACTGAGGCCATAAATATCCACAGCCGAAAGCCCCAGATCCCCTTCAATCTGACGCCGCATGGCCTCACTCCAGGGTTCAGCCCCAAAAATACCATGGCGGAAATTCAACTCCTTGAAATCCACCCCCATCTCCCTCGCCACTTCCGCAAGATGGAGGGTGTAGGATGGCGTGGCCGTCAAAATGGAAGGCCCGAAATCCTTCATGATGGTGATCTGGCGTTTGGTGTTGCCGCCGGAAACGGGAATCACAGTGGCTCCCAGTTTTTCCGCACCGTAATGCACTCCGAGACCGCCGGTGAAAAGACCGTAGCCGTAGGCATTGTGGATGATATCTCCCCGCCGCGCGCCGCCAGCGGACAGGGCTCTGGCCATGAGGCTGGCCCAGGTTTCAATGTCCCTTGCCGTGTACCCGACCACCGTGGGCTTACCTGTGGTGCCGGAGGACGCGTGGATGCGTACCACGTTCTCCTTGGGAACGGCAAAAAGCCCGAAGGGATAGTTATCCCTTAAATCCTGCTTTACAAGAAAGGGCAGCTTTTCCATATCATCCAGGCTTCGAATGTCCGTAGGCAGAACCCCGTATTCCCGAAACCGGTCCCTGTAGAAAGGAACCGTGGCATAGGCCCTCTGCAACGTCGCCTGAAGTCTTTTCAGCTGTATGGCTTCCAGCGCTTCCCTGGGCAGGGTTTCAAACTCCATATCATAAATCATGAACCATTCTCCTTGGGTCCTAATCCCGGGTCGGATACGCCCCATACAAAAAAAGCTGCGGGAGCGATCCTCCCACAGCTTTATGGTTACTCAGATTCCATGGGCGGTATCGACGGAGTACGTCTGCCCATGGGAGGTGGCCGGATTCTTACAATCCGAGATCCGCATCTTTATGGGCAGACTTACAAAAAAGATAAGTTGCCCGATCATATATGCGCCCCTGCACGCTGCACCTCCCCCTTAAATTCCAGGGCAATGTAACCGGAGGCAGCCCCCTTGTCAAGCCCATTTCCAGACAAAACCCTGTGCGTGAAGTGAGCCCCCCACCCCAGGTCGAGTCCAGATAAAAACAAGCCTGGGATGTCCCTGGAAAAAGCCATTACCCCTTCAGGCCGGCTGTGAAACTCGGTTTCCGTTTTTCAAGGAAAGCCGTGGTCCCTTCCTTGGCATCCGGACTTGCCATACACAGGGCAAAGGCATCAATTTCCATACGGCAGGCCGTGGCCAGATCCACATCCATTCCCGCATTCACCACAGCCTTGGCAGCACGCAGGGAAACCCGGCCTTTGGCTGCAATACCCTTGGCCGTCTTGCGCACCGCATCCATCAGTTCTTCGGGTTTGCAGACCTTGTTAACCATGCCAATGGCAAGGGCCTCCGCAGCAGAAAGCATTTTTCCCGTGAAAATCATCTCCTTTGCCATGTTTTTCCCCACCAGACGGGGCAGACGCTGGGTTCCGCCAAAGCCCGGAATGATGCCCAGGGTAATCTCCGGCAGGCCAAACATGGCGGATTCCGAGGCATAAATGAAATCACAGGCCAGGGCCATTTCGCTGCCGCCACCCAAGGCAAAACCGTTGACTGCGGCAATGACAGGGATGGAAAGAGCCTGGAGTTTTCCGATGGCATCATGGCCAAGTTGGCAGAAAAACTTGGCGTCGAGGGGCCCGAGGGTAGCCAGCTCGGAGATGTCCGCACCAGCCACAAAGGCTTTGTCGCCACTGCCTGTCAGGATAAGAACGCGCACATTCTCATCCTGGTCAATGACCTCAAGGCACTGGGAGAATTCCCTGAGAAGCGCCGCGTTCAGGGCGTTCAGAGCCTTGGGACGATTGAAGGTCAGGGTTGCGATACCATCGGCGCACTCATAAACGATGTTTTCGTACTGCATAAAAAACCTCCTTTTAGGATGGATCATGGGTATTGCTTGACGCAAGGGATATTTTCATTTACCAGAATCTGTTGCTATGTATCACAGAATTCTTAAAAAGCCAGGCCGGAAACGACAAGCCCCTTGTCAAACACAAAGACAGGAGACCTATGCTGCAGTATCTCGCATATTTAAAAGATTATCGCATTCTCAGGAAACAGTCTTCAGCAAAATCATCCCCCATTCCCTTCGGAAAACCCTATCCTTGTCTGAAAGACAAGAAAGCGCCCTCCGGAACAGCCTCAGGTCACTACTTTCATCAGGATCTGCTGGTTGCACAGAGAATCTTCGAAAATAAGCCCCAAACTCATATGGACATTGGCTCCAGAATTGATGGATTCATTGCCCACGTAGCCTCTTTCCGGAAAATTGAAGTTCTGGATGTGCGCCCCCTTTCCATTGATCATCCCAACATCCAGTTCCGTCAGGCCGACCTCATGCACCCTGTACCTGAACTCACCGCCTGCTGCGATTCCGTATCCTGTCTCCATGCCCTGGAACACTTCGGGCTGGGTCGCTACGGAGATCCCCTGGATATTGAGGGCCATCGCAAAGGTTTCATGGCCATCACCCGCCTGCTGAAACCCGGAGGTGTCTTTTACTTTTCTGTACCCATCGGCCCCTTGCGCATTGAATTCAACGCCCACAGGGTTTTTTCTCTTCCCTATCTTCTCGATCTTGTATCCCCCCTATACCGGATTGTCCATTTTTCCTATGTGGACGATGCGGGGAACCTCCATCGCGATGTACCCCTTGAAGAGGTAGGCGTTGCGGATAATTACGGTTGCACCTACGGATGCGGTATTTTTGAAATGATCCGCCTTCCCTAGAAAAGGGCCTCTGCCAGGGGCGTAAGGGGCAATCCCAGATCCCAATGGGTATGTCCCGGATTCTGCACGTAAAGCTGACGATTGTCAATCCGCTGGCCCCGGAGGTAGCAGGCATTGATCCATGCAGGATCAATATTTTTGTGGGCGGTTTCCCCTTCGGTCTGCACCCGATTCAAAGGATTGTTCACCACGCAGGGAGGAACGCAAGCCAGACCTGTTCGGATCCTCTTCACCCAAGGCACATGACGATAGGCATGCATGGCAGCCTCCAGAGAATTCGGGGCTTTGAAGTCCACGCTGGAAATGATCGAGCGAATGCGATCCAGATGATAAATGTTGCCATCCAGACTGAAGGGATAATTCCATGCATTGCTTTTTCTGCGATGAAATCTCCATTCCCACATCAAAAATCCATCCTCCTGCTTAAAACAGGGCATCCACCCCTGGAGTGGCTCATAGGCTGAAGAAACTCTGAGACTGATAAAAAGATGGTCTGCACGGAAGTGCTTCATCACCGGGGCAAGATCCACACTGCGAAAAACAATGTCATCATCCACAAGAAACATGATGAGATCCCGTCCCTCCATCCTTTCCAGCAGAGATAGGAGGTCTGAACGGAAAGACCCTTCCTTTTGCCAGTGAATATCCCGGATGGGGCTTTCCCTGCGGGCCAGGGCATATCCGGCTTCAAAATCCGGCGAAGTGCTTTTAAAAAGAACATGAATGGAAGCCAGCGGCCAGCGCATGTGGTCCTGAAGACTCTCAAGAAGACTGGCCAGCTGGCAGGGTCTGTCTTTGGAAAAAATAACCAGGTGCAGGCGCTGGTCACCGGAGTGCAACTCTGCCCCCTCATGGGGATCTTTTTTAAAATAGTGACGAAACACGCTCATGCCTCCTTTAATCCCCCCCATGGCCAATCCACCATGGGATCTATGCGCCTATCCACTCATAAGGCTCTGAATACGGCTTTCTGAAGACTGTTTCCAGCATGAACTGTCCCACCCTCTCCGCGGCATAAGCCCGATGGGCGCGCATCCATCCACGCTGGGCAATGCTTTGCCCCTCTTTTTCATTTGCATGATAATAGGCAATTTTTTCAACAAGATCCCCCACATCCTCGTAATACACAAGCTCTTCCTGGGAAAACAGAAGCTCCATTTTAGGCACCCTGGGAGAAAACACCAGCAATCCATTGCCCGCAAGGTGAACCAGACGATCTGAGGCATAGAGGGGAATATCGTTGAAACGGCTGTAATTCAAACCCATTCTTGCCTCTTTCAGGGTCTCCACATAGGCGCTTCCAAATCGCATGGTTTCCGGAGAGTGGCCGAAATGCCCAATGACAAGGCCCCTGCACACAGCTTTCAAGTGATCAAGCAAAGCCATGCGGTCCGGGGTGGATCGTCCAATGAACACCAGGTCATAGGCAGGCGAGCTCTTTTCAAAGGCACGACCCACTTCCACACAGAGATCACATATGTTCGGGAAAAAAAAGAGTTTCTCGCCATGCAGGGATCCAAAGACCCGCTGCAGGGTTTCCTTGCCTGTGGTGGCAAAAAAAGCATCCAGAATATCCAGGCGATCCCGGATATGGGCCACCGTGTCCAGTGGGTCCACCCACCACTGGGCCATACGAATCTCTGGATATTTCAAGCGAATGCGCTCAAGGGTCTGTTTGGTGACAAGCTCTGAATGGCCGAGTAGCAGAAGATGCGGCCTGTAGGTCTCCACAGTGGCCAAAAGGCTCTGATTCATTTTTTTCCGTGCAAACACATCTCCTGTGGTCTTCAGGGGCGAAAGGCTCCGGACCTGCTCACGATAACTCCAGTTATGCACATTGTGGCCCTTCCGGATCAGGCCATTGGAAATTTTATGGTCAATGGCATAGTAGTTTGTGGCATTCTGAAACCAACCGAAATTGGCCACATGCAGAATTCTCAGCACATCCATTCAAAAACTCCGGAAAACAAGGTGAATACTTCATGTAAAAGGGCCTAAGAGGCCCTCAGCTGGTCCTGATTGGCCAAAAACCAAGCATAGGTATCACGGAGCCCCTCTTCAAGGGAAATCCCCGCCTCCCATCCCAGGGATTTCAACAAAGAGACATCCAGAAGTTTACGGGGGCTGCCATCCGGCTTGGTCGCATCAAAAACCAATTTCCCCTGAAATCCCGTCACCTTTGCCAGGGTTTCCGCCAATTCCCGGATGGTGCAGTCCTTTCCCGTACCCACATTGATGTGGGAACACATGGCCTGGGTATGGGCCTGGTATACATCCTTTTCCAGTCCCATCACATACACCGAGGCCGCAGCCATGTCATCCACATGCATAAATTCCCGCATAACGGCCCCACTGCCCCAGATCACCACCTCTGGTATGTTTTTCTCCACAGCCTCATGGAAACGCCGTAAAAGCGCAGGGGCCACATGGCTGTTTTCCGGATGAAAATTATCCCCAGGCCCGTAGAGATTGGTGGGCATTACACTGCGGTAATCCCGCCCATACTGGCGATTGTAGCTTTCGCACAGCTTGATGCCTGCAATCTTGGCGAGGGCATAGGGCTCATTGGTGGGCTCCAGGGGACCTGTGAGCAGGGCATCTTCCCGCATGGGCTGGGACGCATGCTTGGGATAGATGCAGCTGCTTCCCAGAAAAAGCAGTTTCTGAACCCCACTTTTGTGTGCTCCATGGATCATGTTGGTCTCAATCACAAGGTTTTCATGGATAAATTCCGCAGGATAGTAGCTGTTGGCATGGATGCCTCCCACCCTGGCGGCCGCAAGATAAACCTCATCAATTTTTTCCGACCGCATGAAATCCCATACCGCCCTCTGGTCCAGAAGATCCAACTCATGCCGGGACCGCGTGATAAGGGTCCCCTGCCCCAGGGCCCGGAGACGCCGAACAATGGCGCTTCCCACCATACCTCTGTGACCTGCGACAAAAATTCTTGGCCCTGAAACCACCCCTTCTGCGGTCATTTGCCCCTCCCTTCCTCCCAAGGCTTTCCCCCCTGGCAGGATCTCTCCGGCTGAAAAAGTCTTATTCAATGGAAACGGGAATCTCATACCCGTTTTGTTTCAAAAGCGCATGCCGTCTGGCGGTTTTCAGATCTTCCCGCACCATTTCCGCGCACATCTCCCGAACGCTGATTTCCGGGACCCAACCCAGCCTGTCCTTGGCCTTGGAAGGATCCCCCAGAAGGGTTTCCACTTCCGTGGGCCGGAAATAACGGGGATCCACACGCACAATGACATCCCCAGGCCTGATAAAGGGTGCCTGATCTCCTTCTTTCTTTTCCACCCTGGCCACTTCATCCACGCCTTTACCTTCAAAGCGCAAATGGATGCCAAGCTCCGCAGCACTCCACATTACAAACTCCCGCACGCTGTACTGCTTTCCTGTGGCAATGATGAAATCCTCGGGTTTTTCCTGCTGCAGCATCATCCACTGCATACGCACATAGTCCCTGGCATGCCCCCAGTCCCGCAGGGCATCAAGGTTCCCGAGATAAAGGCTCTGCTCAAGACCCTGGGCAATATTGGCAAGGCCTCGGGTAATTTTTCGGGTCACAAAGGTTTCCCCCCTGCGGGGAGATTCATGGTTGAAAAGAATCCCGTTGCAGGCATACATGCCGTAGGCTTCGCGGTAATTCACCGTGATCCAGTAGGCGTACAGCTTGGCTACGGCATAGGGACTGCGCGGGTAAAAGGGTGTGGTTTCCTTTTGGGGGATTTCCTGCACCAGGCCAAAAAGTTCACTGGTGCTGGCCTGATAAAAGCGGGTCTTTTTCTCAAGACCCAGAATGCGGATGGCTTCAAGGATTCTCAACGTTCCCAGAGCATCCACATCCGCCGTGTATTCCGGCGATTCAAAACTCACAGCCACATGACTCTGGGCCGCAAGGTTATACACCTCGTCAGGCTGTACTTCCTGAAGGATACGCGTGAGATTGGAAGAATCGCTCAAATCGCCATAATGGAGGCGGAAACGGGCGTTTTCCACATGGGGATCCTGATAAATGTGATCAATCCTCTGGGTATTGAAAAGCGAGGCCCGTCGCTTGATCCCATGAACTTCATAACCTTTTTCAAGAAGAAATTCAGCAAGATAACTACCATCTTGGCCTGTAATGCCGGTAATGAGGGCTTTTTTCATAGACAACCTTCAAGAATAAAAAAAGTCAAAAACAACAAAAAAATCATGACCCGAAGGATCATGAAAAACCTGAGGTATCAGAGTGCAGTTTCTGAAAAATTCTTTCCCGCACAAGATTCCTTTTCCCACCTGCTTCGCTCTACCAGAAAATGGGCAATGGTTTCCGACGCCCTTCCATCGCCATAGGGATTGGGCCGTTCCGCCATCTGCTGATAAAAAACCGGGTCCTGAAGCAGACGATCCACCGCCGAAAAAATCCGCTCCGGATCCGTGCCTGAAAGCAGCACCGTCCCTGCCTCCAGCGCTTCGGTGCGCTCCGTTTTCTCGCGCATCACGATGGTGGGCTTACCAAGGGAAGGGGCTTCTTCCTGTATACCGCCGCTGTCTGTCAGAATCAGAAAACATTCCATCATCAGCAATACAAAGGCGGGATAACCCAAAGGCCGTATGCAGTGCACATTTTCAAGACCTTCCAGGGCGGCATGAACAGGCCCCTGAACGCGGGGATTCAGATGCACAGGATAGACAAGGTCAAGACCCGGATAGGCCTCTCCGATCCTTCGGATGGCTTTGCAGATATCCACAAAACCCTGGCCAAAATTCTCCCGTCTGTGTCCTGTGATGAGAATAAAAGGCCGGGCTTCGTCCCTCTTTTCCCAACCCGCCGCCGCAATCTCCCGCCTGGCGGCATCCCTCACTCCCCCATCGCACACAAGACGTTCTTTCATCCACAAAAGGGCATCCACCACGGTGTTGCCCGTGATCAGAATCCTACCCTCTGGTGTGCCTTCGGCCACAAGGGAGGCAGCGTTTTTATCCGTGGGCGCAAAATGCCAGTCCGCAATTCTTGAAATCATCTGCCGGTTCAGTTCTTCAGGATAAGGCGAACGGATATTGCCCGTTCTCAAACCCGCCTCCACATGTCCCACGGGAATCTGCCCATAAAAAGCGGCAAGGGATGAGGCAAAGGCTGTGGTGGTATCCCCATGCACCAGTACAAGGTCCGGCTTTTCTGCTTCAAGCACCCCCTGCATTCCGGCAAGTATGCTCCGTGTCAGCTCCACCAAACCCTGTCCCGGCCGCATCAGGTTCAGATCCTGGTCCGGCTCTATCCCAAAAACCTCCAACACCTGATCCAGCATCTCCCTGTGCTGGGCTGTGACGCAGACTCGGATCTCAAGTTCCTTTTTCCTTCGCAACACATGCACAAGAGGCGCCATTTTGATGGCTTCGGGCCGCGTACCAAACACGAGAAGAATGCGCACTCACACCTCCTTGTATGCGGCAAGGGTTTTTTCCCCGATGCGCAGCCAGTCAAACTCCCCTTCCACCCGCCTGCGCCCCGCCACCCCCATGGCTTTCATATCCAGGGTCTGAAGACGCAAAATCGCCTCCGCCAGGCTCCTGGGGTCTGCGGGTTCACATAAAAGCCCCGTCTGCCCTTCCTCAATCAGATCCGGAATGCCCCCCACCCGAGTACCCACAAGGGGAAGACCGAAGGCCATGGCCTCAAGGCCGCTGATGCTGGTGGCTTCCATCAGAGAAGGCAGCACCGCAAAGTCCGCCGCAGAATAATAGGGAAGAATTTTTTCATGCCGCAGACTTCCGGTCATGACAAAACGATCCCTGAAATGCTGGGAAAGAAGGCCTTTCACTGCCTCAGCCTCAGGTCCGTCTCCCACAAGGATAAAACGTAAGTTTTCATCCGCCTTCAGGTAAAAGGCCGCTTTTGCAAAAAAAATCACGCCATTTTTTTCCACCATACGCCGGGTGAGAATCCCAACACGGTGTTCCGGCAAAAACCCCAGATCCCGACGCACGGCCTCTCGATCCGCGGGATTAAAGCGGTAGCGCTCACTGTCCACCCCATTGGGCACATAACGCAAAAGACCTGGGACAGAAAAGGGAATCTCCAGTAATTCCTGGCTGGGAGCCAGAATCAGATCCGGTCTTTTCAGATGACGTCGCAGAAAAAACATGCGCCTCAGTCCTCCCTTGCGGACACGGGCAAGGTAACCTGAGGTGTGATTGGTATACACAAGGGGAACGGGAAGGGGACGCAGCCATTCCAAAGGAGCCATGCCGTGAACATGCACACAATCCGGGCTGAAAGTTTTCATGAACCCGCGTATGGCCCTGTCTGTGGAGATACCATAAAAGGGAGCAGAACCCCAGAGTCTGATCCGCCGCACCTCCATGCCATCCAGGTTTTCAGAGTCCGGAATTCCCTCTACTCTTCGGGTCAGCACCATAACCGAATGCCCAAGACGCACCATGGCCCTGGAAAGCTCATACACATGGGCTGCAATTCCGCCGACCTTGGGGACAAAATCCAGCGTAACCATCAAAATCCGCATAAAACCCCTAAAATATAACAAATCAGAAACAGCACCCAGGGTTCATCCCCACGCGCCTGACACCATGAATCATCCCCAAAACCCGAAATCCTGACCTGGGATACAAGCCTCTTTTTTGGCCATGGAAAGAATACGGGCCCTTGGAATCAGCTCTTGAAAATCAAAGGCGGATCCTCTCTCTTTGCCCAGATCAGGGCCACCAGGAGATACCAAAAGGAAAGATAGATCTTATCTGTTATCATTGTACCACCAAACTGTCCATACACGACAAGGACAGTAAAGACCCCCAGAAAAACCGGACGCAGTCTCCTGTTTTCAGGGGAAGAAAAAAGACGCCCCAGCACCAGGACAAAGAAAAAAAGATAGGCCAAAAGCCCAATGAGCCCCATTTCAAGAAGAATGGATAAGAAAATATTATGGGGTGCCGCCACCTCCGCGTATACTCGGTCCATCCTGCGGTAGGCCTCAATGCCATAACCCCAGAAAGGACTGTGAAGAATATAGGCCCAGCAGTCTTTCCACACTTCGGTCCGGTAGGAGGAATCCCCTGCCAGGAGAGCCTGGACGCGCTCCTGAAAAATAAGACTGGTCCTGAACGCAAAGGCCACAAGGCCTGCCACGGTGATACCCAGCAGCACCGTACTTTTTTGCAGCCAGAATCCCCGCACGGCGCTACCTGCAGCACAAGCACCCGCCAAAGCGCCCAACCATGCGCCACGGGATCCGCTCTGCAAAAGAGGCCAGAAAGCCATGACAAAGAGCAGGATCAGAAACACGCTCTGCAGAAAACCTTTCCCCTGCTCCTGGCGTCGGCCTATGACCAAGGAAAAAGAGCAGACCACGGCCAGGGCCATGAGAAAACCATAGGAATTGGGATTGGCAAGCACGCCCGTGAGCCTGCCTCCCCAATCCATATCCCCTATGAATCTGAAAAAATCCTCTGCCCAGAAAAACTGAATCCACCCCAGTACAGCGTGAAAAAAAAGGACCGCCAGAACCCACCGGCCCACAAAGGCCCTGGAAATCCAACCCTGGCGCAAAAAATAAATCGTTGCCAGCAAAAACAGCCAAAACCGCAGCACATGCTTAAGAACTTCCCGCCAGCCTTCCATTCCGGTGATACCCAGAATACTGGAAAGGGCCATGGAAAAGGCCAGGCAGGCCAGGCAAAGGCAGAGCCAGCGCAGGCTTTTCAAAAAAAGGACGGCTTCCCTGCCCTGGAAAATCGTAATAAGAAAAAGGAGATTGATCAGGCCAATGGATACCTGAAAGACCACATTCTTCAACGGGATGGACAATATAAAAAGCACATACAGAAACCTGAGCCATCTCTGCATCAGGACCCACCTTCCCTGAGACATGGGGAGAAACTGCGGTCCCCTCTGCCCCTTCATCCGGGGCCTCATCCCCTTTGTTTCATCCGGTTCCTGACGCAACCTCAGCTTCCTGCTTCCTCATGGAAGTCGCCTCCCACCCCGCCCTTTTCAAGATAGGCCATCATCTGCGGATAGGCCTTCAGAGAAGCCTCCACAATGGCCTTCACCGGAAGATCCTGGAAAAGACCATGATCCCTCTCATAGCTCATATGCTTTTTCCCTGCGGCATCAAAGGGATGCAGGAGGGCATCCGCCCTGCCATCAAAATCCAGGGGAAAGATGCCAAAACGCTCACACAACTCCCGGTTGAAAGTAGGCGTGGCCTTCACCCATTTTCCATCGAGAAAAAGCGCCGTATACCCGTGATACACAAAAAGATCCGTACCCATCACCTTACGCAGCCGCGCTGTGGACAGGTGGTTGCGCACATCCGCAAACCCCAGGCGGGCGGGAATACCTGCAGCCCTGGCCAGGGCTGCAAGCAGCACGGCCTTGGCAACGCAGTATCCGTAACCCTTTTTCAGGGTGGTGGAAGCCTTCATGCCCTCAAGGGAAAATTCGATGCGATAGGGGTCGTAGCGGATGTCATCCCGCACGGCGAGATAGAGAGCTATGGCCGTTTCCCTCTCATTGCCGGGTTTCAGATGTTTTCTGCAAAAGGCAATGATCTCCGGATCACCGGCATCCACAAAGGTTGTTGAGGCAAGGTCCGGGCCATGGGGGGGCACATCCGGACCCACAGGGCTTAAATCAGACACAAAAAGTCTCCTTTCACACGGCACAGGAAAAACGCCGCCGCAGATCTCCTTCCAGGGAATCCAGAAGCTGCATTTGTTCCGCATCCAACCCGCCCTTTTCCCGGAGCCCTGTGATTTCTTGCAGCACCATGGGTACTGTTCTGCGCGGCTCTCCCCGCCAATCCCTGGGAATGCGGTCCTGCTGGCTCTCAAGCAGATACTCTCTTTGGGCAGCTCCGGCTTCCCGCACCATAGCGTTGTCGTTATCCAGACCGTTTCGGTACAAAAGACGCGCCGCCAGAACCTGAAGGGAAGGAGGGAACTCCGTCAGCATGGCCGCTTTTTCCTTCACGCCCTCGCCATGAAAACGTCGGCACAGGGCTTCTTCCGCCTTGGAAAGGAAACCATTCTGATAAAGGGCCGCATCCGGATCCAACCCTTCAATATCCGGATAGCGGTAGTTGCGGTAATAGCTGCAAAGGGATTTCAACACATCAGGCCTTGATCGAAGCCAGGCCATGTTCTCTTCGGCAAGCTGCTGTTTTTCCCTTCCCATCTTTTCCCAAAAACGCGTAGCAGGCGGTAGAATAAAGGGCGACTCCCCATTTCTTTTCCGCACCACAGACGTTGTGGCTTCCGGATGCAGAGGGTTGGTGTCCTGCAGGGTTTCTCCATCAAGGCGCAGCCAGAGAGTCTGGTTGGTGTAGGCAGCGGATCGCCCCAGCCCCAGCACCGGCGCCTGATACCCGGAAGTCGAACGCATTTCCGGTCCGCAGAGGAGGCCATAGGGATGGATTCCCAGAGGCGACCTGAAGGCTTCGGGAAGCTTTTCCAGTCTCAGACCATCGCTTTTTTTGTCAAAGCCCGCAAGAAGATAGGCCCACATCTCTTTTTCCGATGCGAGGACTCGGGCCAGAGCCAGGGTAGCTTCCACATCCACCATGGCATCATGGGCCATCCCCTGGGCCAACTGGTTTTCCCGGCTTAAGTTTTCCAGCCTCAGACTCACCCGCCCCTGCTCTTCGGGCCAGCGCAGCACTTCAGGCCTGAACAGATGAAAAAAAACCGTAAGGGGAAAAATATCCATGCGGGAACATCCCCCCGCGAACTGGTGGGTATAGGCGGGCAAGAGATTTCTGTAAAAGGCAAAACGCAGAAAGATATCATCAAAGTTCAAACTGTTATAACCAAGCGACACGGTGCCTGGACTGTTTAAGAGCCCATGGATCAGACAGATGGCTTCATACTCCCCGTCCCCCTCGCCAAGGCTCTCCAGGGGTATCCTGTGGGTGATGAGAGCGCCTGGGGCCATCAGCACATCGGGCCGCAGTCGGATACGCATCTCATGGCGCTTAAGCTCCCGGAATGAGGCATCCGTTCGTATGGCGGCAAAGTGCAGAACCTGGTCAAAGGCGGGATTCAGGCCGCTGGTTTCAAGATCATAGAAAAGGTAACTTTGCATGAAACTCCTTCAGGAAACGCCACTCTCCAACGCAAGGCATGGGTCCAGGGTCCAGGGACCTTTGAGGGTGGGGTGCCTGAGGCTTTCCTTCAGAATGGACATAAAGCGACGGCGTCCCATGTGCTGGGCTCCCATGGAAAGGAGATGGGCCGTCTGCACCTGGCAGTCAATGAGATCAAAACCCCAGAGATCCAGCTGCCGCACAAGAACAACAAGCGCCACTTTGGATGCATCCGAAACCCTGGAAAACATGCTCTCTCCAAAAAAAATCCGGCCGAGACTCACCCCATAGAGTCCGCCGCACAGACGTCCTTCCCTATCCCAGGTTTCCACGGAATGGGCATAACCTGCCGCATGCAGTTTCTGATAAGCCCTCGCCATCTCCGGCATCAGCCAGGTTTCTCCACCCTTTTCCGTACGCACAGCAGCGCACTGGGTCAGAACCTCCTCAAAAGCCGTATCCATGGTTACAGAAAACACACCCCGCCGTAAGCGCTTGCCAAGGCTTTTGGAGACATGCAAGCCATCGGGATAGAGTACCACCCGTGGATCCGGAGACCACCAAAGAATGGGATCGCCCTTGCTGTACCAGGGAAAAATACCTTCCCTGTAGGCCAAAAGCAGACGCGGGATACTGAGATCACCGCCGATGGCAAGGAGACCGCTTGCATCGGCCAAATCCGCAGGAGGAAACTGGAGGGCCCGGCCCAGCTGAAAAACCGGCATGGACTCAGTCGCCCTTCGTTCCGCTACCCTTAAAGCGAAAACTCAGAACTTCCTGTTTCACGCCAATGGAAACCGTACCACCGGAGGCCAGCTCTCCGAAAAGAAGGGCATCCGCAAGCTTATCTTTCACCTCCACCTGAATCAGACGATCCAAAGGACGGGCGCCGAATTTGGGATCATAGCCTTTTTTGGCCAGCCACTCCCGGGCCTTTACGCTGAGCCTTAAGACCACCTTGCGTTCGGCAAGCTGGCCACGCAGAAGACCTATGAATTTTTCCACCACCTGTTCCATCACCTTCTGATCCAGGGGCTCAAAGGCCAAGGTGGCATCCAGGCGGTTGCGGAATTCCGGAGAAAACATCCGATTCACCGCATCCTTACCCCGAGCCAGATCATCCTTGCCCGAAGCGCCGAAACCAATGGTGGCTGTGGACATTTCCCTTGCCCCCACATTGGAGGTCATGATGAGAATGATGTTCCGGAAATCCGCATGTTTGCCATTATTGTCCGTAAGCCGTGCATAATCCATCACCTGGAGCAGAATGTTGAACACATCGGGATGGGCCTTTTCTATCTCATCAAGCAAGAGAACAGCGTGGGGGTGCTTGCGGATTTCGTCCGTGAGCAGGCCGCCCTGCTCAAACCCCACATACCCCGGAGGCGCACCAATTAGCCGGGATACGGCGTGCTTTTCCATGTATTCACTCATGTCATAGCGAACAAAATGGACCCCCAGGATACGCGCAAGCTGACGGGCTACTTCCGTTTTTCCCACGCCCGTCGGACCCGTGAACAAAAAGGAACCCACCGGTTTTTCCGGATTTCCCAATCCCGACCGGGAGCGTTTGATGGCCGTGGCCAGGGTATGAATGGCTCCATTCTGGCCAAAAACCACCTCTTTGAGATGATCTTCCAAGCGGGCAAGGCGTTTTTTATCAGAACTGGAAACGCTTCTTGCCGGAATCTTGGCCATGCGCGCCACCACATCCTCTACATCCTTTTCCGTAATCACAGGCTTCAGCACGCGGCCTTCGGATCGTTTCAGACTATGCAGGGCACCCGCTTCATCCATCACATCAATGGCTTTGTCCGGCAAAAAACGATCATTGAGATACCGGGCTGAAAGTTTCACCGCCGCAGCCAGCGCTTCCGGCTCATAGGTGATGGCGTGGTGGCTTTCATAGTGTTCCTTCAGACCTTCCAGGATGGTGATGCAGGCATCCTCGGAGGGTTCAGCGATTTCAATTTTTTCAAAACGCCTGGAAAGGGCCCGGTCTTTTTCAAAGTGGCTTTTAAATTCCTCATAGGTGGTGGAACCGATGCAGCGAAAATCTCCGGATCCTAAGGCAGGTTTTAAGATGTTGGAAGCATCCAGGGATCCGGAACTTGTGGCACCTGCGCCCACGATGGTATGAATTTCATCAATGAAGAGGATGGCATTTTTATGATCTTTCAGAGCCTCGATGACCTTTTTCAGGCGCAATTCAAAATCACCCCGGAATTTGGTTCCTGCCAGTAGACTGCCCATATCCAGAGAAAAAATCCGGCAATCCTTCAACAGGGGGGGGACCTCCCCAAAGGCAATCTTCTGGGCCAGCCCTTCGGCAAGGGCCGTCTTTCCCACGCCCGGATCTCCGACAAAAACGGGGTTGTTTTTACGCCTCCTGCAAAGCACCTGAAGGGTGCGATCCAGTTCAGCCTTACGCCCCACCACAGGATCCAGACGGCCCTGGGCGGCCTTGGCCACGAGGTCTGTGGTATACGCAGCCAGAGGATCTTCCTTGCCGCCCTCTCCTGGTGCGGCCTTGATGCCGGGGTCCGCAGCCTTCCGTGCCGAATCCGTCCCCAGACCGTGGGAAATATAGGTCAGCACTTCAAGCCGCGTAACGCCTTCCTTCTGAAGATAAAAAGCCGCATGTGAATCCTTCTCCTGAAAAATCACAGCCAGGATATCCCCCACGCTGACCTCATTTTTCTCCGCACTCCGGGCATGGTTCACAGCCCTTTGAATCATCCGCTGAAAACCCACGGTCTGCTGAAGCACATACTCGGTATTTTCCGGAAGGCTTTCCATCCGCTCACGGAAAAAGGTTTCAAGGCGCATTTTGAGCTTATGCACATCACCACCGCAGGCTTCGAGAATTTCAATACCCTGGGTATCGTGAAGGATGGCAAAGAGCACATGTTCCACGCAGACATACTCATGCCGCCGCTTTTTGGCTTCCCGCACGGCAAATCCAAGTGTGGCGCTGAGTTCCTTGCTGATCATTATTCTTTCTCCATTGAAGCCTTAAGGGGAAAACCATGGGCTCTGGCGTGCAGGGTCACCGCGTCCACCTTGCTCTCGGCAATCTCGTACGGATAAACACCGCAAAGCCCAATGCCTGAGCGGTGGACATTCAGCATGATCTGCGTGGCGTCTTCCAAGGTTTTATGAAATATGGAGATCAGGACTTCCACCACAAAATCCATGGTGGTGTAGTCATCGTTGTGCAGCAGAACTTTATAAAGCGGAGGCTCTTTTTGGGCCTCATCCTCCTTCACAAACGATTCCAGCGACTCCTCAAACTCCGTATGCGCCCCTCCCATGCTATTCCTGCTCCCTGAAAATCCGTCAACAAGCCCACCCAGCTTTCAGACTAATACTTCTTCGGGCAAGGTCAAGTTCAAAAAAGGATGGGCTTCAAGCACCCCACCCTGCCCATCTCTCTATCCGGCTCTTTTTTTTAGATCATCCACAGCATTTTTTGTATTTTTTCCCGCTTCCGCAGGGGCAAAGGTCGTTACGCCCCACCTTGGCGTCCTTTCTCCGTACCGGCTCCCGACTTTCGTCTCCCTTGCCATGGGAAAAAATCAGCTTCTGCTGCCGCGGCTCAGGGAGGGGTTCAAGCTCCGTCTCCCGCCGGATCTGTACACGGAAAAGGATACCCACCACCTCACTTTTTACACGGTGAATCATGTCCTGGAACATGGCAAAACCCTCTTTTTTATAGATGATCAGAGGGTTTTGCTGGGCATATCCCCGCAGGCCGATGCCATCTTTCAGATGATCCATGCTGAGAAGGTGATCCTTCCACTGGGCATCCACGGTCTGCAAAACAATGAAACGCTCCAGCTGGCGCATGTCGTTTTCACCGATCTGGACTTCCTTTTCTTCATAAATTCTTACCGCAGCATCCCGGATGGCTTCAGCCAGTACTTCCGGCGCCATGGTTTCCACAGCGTCTTCGGGTTTTTCCAGGGTAAAGAAAAAACGGCGCTCCACGGCCTCAGACACGGCTTCCCAGGAAATGGGTTCCGCGGCCCCACGCCCGCTGAAAGCATAGGCCACATCTTCGGCCAGCTCCGCAATCATCTCCAGGATGGAAGGCTTCAAAGACTCACTGGTCAGGGCTTCACGCCGCTGACGGTAGATCACCTCCCGCTGCTGGTTCATCACATCATCGTACTCAAGAATGTGCTTACGGATATCAAAGTTATGGCCTTCCACCTTTTTCTGGGAGTTTTCAATGGCCCTGGAAATCAGGCGGTGTTCAATGGGCTCGCCCTCTTCAAGCCCCAGCCGGTCCATAATCCTTGCAATGCGCTCACCACCGAAAATCCGAAGCAGGTCATCCTCAAGGGAAAGGTAGAAGCGAGAGGAACCCGGATCTCCCTGACGCCCGGAACGCCCCCGTAACTGATTGTCGATTCGTCGGGATTCGTGACGCTCCGTACCCAGGATATGAAGTCCTCCCAGCTCCCGAACCCCTTCCCCCAGCACAATGTCCGTACCTCGGCCCGCCATGTTCGTGGCAATGGTGACATGGCCTTTCTGACCGGCAAGGGCCACAATTTCCGCTTCCTTCTTGTGATTCTTGGCGTTCAGAACCTCATGGGGAACTCCCTTTTTGGCCAGAAGCTTGCTGAGATATTCGGATACATCAATATTAATGGTGCCCACCAACACAGGCTGGCCTTTTTTATAAAGTCCCGCGATCTCCTCAATCACCGCCTCATATTTTTCCTTTTTCGTTTTATAGATCATGTCCGGATGATCTTCACGGACCATGGGCTTATGTGTGGGGATGCACAAAACATCAAGGTTGTAGATCTTTTTAAATTCAACGGCTTCCGTTTCCGCCGTACCCGTCATGCCCGCAAGTTTCTTATACATGCGGAAATAATTCTGGAAGGTGATGGATGCCAGCGTCTGGTTTTCATTTTCTATGGTCACGCCTTCCTTGGCTTCCAGGGCCTGGTGCAGCCCCTCGCTGTAGCGCCTGCCTGGCATGAGCCGCCCTGTGAACTCATCCACAATGACCACCTTGCCGTCCTGAACAATATAGTCCGCATCCCGTTTGAACAAGGCATGGGCTTTGAGAGCCTGGTTCACATGGTGCAGGGTCTCGATATTGGCGGGTTCATAGATGTTGGGCGTTTTCAAAAGATTCTCAACCCGCGCCACCCCTTCTTCCGTCAGGGTCACACTGCGCGCCTTTTCATCCACAAGGTAGTCCCGTTCCAGCTGAAGATGGGGCATGATGGCATTGACGCTGTGGTAAAGATCCGTGGATTTTTCCGCCGGTCCCGAAATAATCAATGGGGTTCTGGCCTCATCAATCAGGATGCTGTCCACCTCATCCACAATGGCAAAATGAAGTTCCCGCTGGGCCAGACTCTGTCTGTGAAACTTCATGTTATCCCGCAGGTAGTCAAATCCGAACTCGTTGTTGGTGCCGTAGGTGATATCTGCGTGATAGGCCACACGCCGTTCCTCATCATCCATGCCATGTACAATGATACCCACGGAAAGACCCAGAAAGCGATAAAGCTTTCCCATCCACTCCGCATCCCTGCGGGCCAGATAATCGTTCACCGTAACCACATGAACGCCCTTGCCTGTGATGGCATTCAGGTAACCCGGGAGGGTCGCCACCAGGGTTTTCCCCTCACCCGTCTTCATTTCGGCGATGTTGCCTTCGTGCAGTGCCACACCGCCGATGAGCTGGCAGTCAAAATGGCGCATCCCCAGAACCCTGCGGGAAGCCTCCCGCACAACGGCAAAGGCTTCAGGAAGGAGGGACTCCAGGGATTCTCCTGCGGCAAAACGCTCCCGGAAGATTTCCGTCTTTGCAGCTAAAACCGCGTCATCCAGGGATGTTGTTTCCGGTTCCAGGGCATTGATTGCATCCACATAGGCCTGAATGCGGCGCAGCTCCCGTTGATTTTTGCTGCCAAATATCCGGGTTAATAAACGTGCAATCATAAAAGTCCTTCCTCGTCTTCAAAATGAAAAAATCCTTTATCCTGAGCATCGCAGCCATTTCGGGGATTTTTTAACGATGAGCAGGAAAAAAGATAGGGAAATGGTCGTTCCGACCCCACATCGCAAGTACCAGGGAGCAAAAGGATCCGATGCAAGGGACCAAGGGCTCACACCCCGCAGTCAGCCGTGAAACCACATCTGACGTTCACCTCCAAGCCCCTCCACCGGTCTCCCCGGATCCGTGCAGCGCACTTCAGGGTTTGGAAATTTTTCTGCCTTTTCAGGGCAAAGTGCAGTCCCTTCCCGGATCGCTGCGGCCCTTTAAAAAATAAAAAACCGGGGCAACAGCACGCCACCCGGTCCCGTCTTCAGGCAAACAAAGTTATGTCACGGTCCCCACAGGGCACTCCATCCAGACACGTCAAGCGTAAAAAAAAAACAAAAAGGGCATGAGAAAAGCAGGTCAATCGAGAATATAGCGCCCGGGATTCACAGGAACACCGTTCAGCCGAACCTCATAGTGAACATGGGGCCCCGTACTGCGGCCACTGTTTCCCATTTTGGCAATCACCTCGCCACGCCGCACTTTTTGCCCTGCCTTGACCAACGCTTTATGCAAATGCCCGTAACGGGTCACAAGACCATGGCCATGATCCACAGTCACAACCAGACCGATGGCCCCACGGTCTCCGGCAAAACTCACCACCCCATCCGCTGTCGCCACAACCGCCGTTCCGATGCGGTTGGCGATATCCAATCCACTGTGAAACTCCCTCTTTCCCGTAAAAGGGGAGGTCCGATACCCAAATCTGGAAGTCACCCAGCCGTCCGCAGGCCGGATAGCGGGCGTTACGGCCAAAAGGTTGCGCTGGTTTTCAAGGGATTTCAAAAGTGTCTCAAAGCCATCAATGCGCTCAAGGGATCCCGTATCCAGCTGTACCACACGGTCATGCATTTCACGGATCAGGCTGGCATGGGTTTCCGACAGCTCCAGGCGCGTATCCAGATCTTCGACCTGGGGTCCACCCAAACCAAAAATGCCTTCGCCCCCTTCGGGGGTCTGCAGATTGGCAATGGTCCGGATCTTCTGCTCAAACTCAGAAAGGGTCATGATCCGGCTTTTCAGCAGATTCAACTCTTTGGCAAAAATCTGAATCTGCTGTCTCTGAATCCCGAGATTCTCCTCACTCTGCATGAGTTCCGAGTGCAGTACAGGCAGCTCAGATGCTGCAACAAAAAGCCTCGTGTAGTCATAAATCATCCAGACGAAGGCCAGGAACAAACCACATAGGAAAAGCAGCATCAGACGAATCATGTGCTTGGAAATCGTAAGTTCCCGAATCCTGGCTCCCGAATGACTCATGATGTAGAAGGTCATTTTCTGATTCATGCTTACGTCCCATGGCTTTAAAATAAAACAAGATTATCATACCGGCGCGATCGAATATCAAATTTTATTACTGTTATTTTTTACCATATGAAAAAAAACTGTCAAGACACAAGTCCCGCCCAGAGGTCGGGGGTTTTCGGGTCAGACGACCAGAAAAAGATCAGCATCCCCGGCATCACAGGATGTCAAGACATGGATTCTTCAGAAGCTTTAAAGCCTGTCGGCTGTGCCTGCCTCAGCAGCAACCCGGAGCTGCATGGCCTTCAGCGTGTTACGCATCAGCATGGCGATGGTCATGGGACCCACGCCGCCGGGAACGGGGGTAATCCACCCAGCCACCCCAAGGGCCGCATCATAATCCACGTCCCCCCGGAGTATGGCCACGCTTTTTCCCGTCTTCTCGCTGATGCGTTCCCCCACCCGGTTGACACCCACATCAATGACACAGGCACCGGGTTTGATCCATTCGGGCTTCACAAGATTGGGAACGCCTGCGGCCACAATCAGAATATCTGCCCTTCTGCAGTGGGAGGCCAGATCCCTTGTTCCCGTATGCGCCACGGTGACAGTGGCATTGGCCGCCCTGCCCTTCTGCAAAAGCAGGTTGGCAATGGGTTTTCCCACAATATTGGAACGCCCCACCACAACCACCTCGGCTCCCGCCACCGGAACCCCGGCCCGGACCAGCATCTCCTGAATGCCCGCAGGTGTGCAGGGCAGAAAAGGAGCACGACTCCCTTCCAACATAAGGCGCCCCACGTTTACAGGATGAAAGGCGTCCACGTCCTTGGCGGGATCAATGGCATGAATCACCCGGGACTCATCCATATGCCCTGGCAGGGGAAGCTGCACCAGAATACCGTCGATGGTCTCATCCTGATTATAAGATGCAATGAGGGCAAGAAGCTCCGACTCTGAAACATCCGCAGGGAGGTTTTCCTGCACTTCCTTGAACCCCACCCTGTGGGCGGTCTGGATCTTCAGGGAAACATAGGAAAGGGAAGCAGGGTTTTCTCCCACCAGAATGGTCACAAGACCAGGGGGTCGACCATGGGTCTCCTTTAACTTCACCGTTTCCGCCGCCACTTCCTCCAGAATGGTTTCCCGTAAATCTGTTCCGCGAATAATCTGTGCTCCCATATCCCGATTCCTTCCTTATAGATAGCGCATCCATTTTCAGCATTTCCCATGGTTCATGAAATCCTCTTTCCCAAAACCCCGGCTCCTACTCCCTCACAGGTCCTAACTTGGCAAGGTAAATGGAAGCCCAGCTCACAAGGGGGGGAAGTCCCAGGGATGTCAGCATGCCGATGGTTCCTGCCTCCGGAGAACTCATGCCTACAAAATACAGCATCAGGCAGACGCCCAACCCGCCAAAGGCCGAAACCAGTGCTGCCGTGCGTGTGGTCTTTTCAGAAAAGAGCCCCCAGACAAAGGGGCCCAGAAAGGCTGATCCGATGGCACCCCAGGATATGCCCAGCACCACCACAATGGAAGAAGGACGGGCGTAGGCCAGAAGGACGGATAAAAATACAAAGAAAAAGCTAGCATAGCGCATCAAAACGGTAAGCTGCAGATCCGAAGCATCCTTACGCACAAAACCTGCATAAAAATCCTTGATCATGGCAGAACTTGAAATCAGCACCAGCGCAGCGAGGGTTGACATGGATGCAGAAAGAACAAGCAGCAGAATCAAAACGGAGAGGGAGCCTGGAATCACATTCGCAAGGAGTTCGGGCATGAGGGCGTCAAATACCGGGAGGCCGTCCCGAAAGGCTCCGGGTGTATTTTCAGGACTCAAAAAAAGACGCGTGGTTGCACCTGTGAAATAAGCAATCCCGCTGATCAGGATGGCGAAAACCGTCGAAGCTGCGGTTCCGATGCGGATAGCACGCTCATCCCGGATGGCGTAAAATTTCTGTACCAGTTGGGGCATGGCAAAGGGTGCCACACTGGTTAAAAAGACAAGGCAGAAAAGCGGCCACCAGCCAGGAGGGCCCACGACGGATGCAAGGTCCGGATCAATGGCTCTGAGATCCGCCACCATGACGCTCAGTCCCCCGCCCTTGTACAGGGTGAATCCCAGAAGCGTGAGTACACCGCCAACCATGATCATACCGAAAAAGACATCCACAAGGGCCATGGAGCGATACCCGCCGAGGATCATGTAAAGGGCGGTCACACTTCCCATGATGGCAAGAGCCAGGCTGTAATCCATGCCGAAGTTGGACTGAAAAAGGTAGGAAAGCCCCATGAAAACCGCACTGGTATAGGGGATAAAAAATACAAAAATGGCAAGAGCCGCAAAAAGTTTCAACCCCGGACTATTGTATCGTTTTTCAAAAAACTCCGCCATGGTATGCACGTTGTAACGAAGGGACATGCGTTTGATGGCCCGTCCCATGATCAGCCAGACGGCCAACACCCCCACAAAGGCATTCCCAACGGCAATCCAGACCCCGGAAAGTCCGAATCCCCAGCCCACCTTTCCCGCAAACCCGATGAAAAGCACCGCGGAAAAATAAGCGGTCGCGTAGGTGAAAGCGCTCATCCAGGGGCCAATATTACCACCTCCCAGAAAAAAATCCGCAAAGGAGCGGGTGCGGCGCAGTCCCGCCACCCCAGCCCACAGGATCACCAAGAAATAAAGCGCAACCACGATGGTTTTGATAAGCATGTTATTTCCCTTTTTCTCGTTTCATTTCAAATCACAGGGGGCAAAGCTTCCAGTCCCGAACGTTCATCCAGACCACACATGATATTCATATTCTGTATCGCCTGCCCTGCCGCACCCTTGACCAGGTTGTCGATGGCGGAAATCAGGATCAAAACGCCTGTTTCAGGATCCAGGCGCACGGCGATATCACAGAAATTGGTGCCCCGTACAAAGGCAAGATCAGGAAAACGTCCCTCAGGCAACACCCGCACAAAGGAATGATGGGCATAGGCCTCTGTGATGCAGGCACGAACTTCGGACTCCTGCCTGTGCTCGGACAACTGCACATAGGTTGTCGCAAGCATCCCCCGGATGGTAGGCACCAGGTGGGGAACAAAGGTAAGCTGGGGACGGCCCTGGCCAAGCCCCTCCAGTATGGCCGTGATTTCCGGCCGATGCCGGTGCATCCCCACCTTATACGCCTTAAAACCCTGGGCGATCTCACAATAATGGGTTGCCAGGGAAACGCTGCGACCTGCGCCGCTCACACCGGATTTTGCATCGCAGATCAAATGGGAGAGATCCACCCATCCCCTTTGCACCAAAGGGACCAGGGGCAAAAGGATGCAGGTGGGATAGCAGCCCGGATTTCCTACAAGACGGGCTGTGGCGATCTTTTCTGCAAAAACCTCGCTTAAGCCGTACACAGCCTCCGAACAAAAGGCCCTGGCTTTATGGGGTTCATAGGCCTTTTCGTAAAGATCCGGATCGGAAAAACGAAAATCCGCCGAAAGATCCACCACGCGACACCCCTCCCCAAGCAGTTCCGGTACAATTGCCATGGGAAGCTTGTGGGGTAAAGCCGTAAAAACCACATCGGCCACATCGGCAACTTTCTTGGGTTCGTAGGATTCCAGTCTGCAGTCCAGGCGCTGGAAAAAAGATGGAAATACATCGGAAAAAGGCTGCCCCGCATATTGGCGGGAAGTTATCATGGTAAGCTCAACATGCGGATGGACACTGAGAATACGCACCAACTCCGCACCTGTATATCCAGTGGCACCGACAACGGCAACGCGGATCATAAATCTCCCCCGGAAGGCTTTTTCAGCCTGGAATAGATGAACCCAAAAACCCCACCCAGCATGGAGGTTCCCGGCAGAATCGCATAGCCTTTATCAGACCCCTCTTTTCTTGGCAAGGCCGGGCATATTCTTTCCATGGGGCATCTGCGCACAAAACCGCCTGATCTTATCGCCTTTTCCCCAAAGACCCCCTGGATTCCCTGGAAAGCCCTTCCATACAGCTCGCCGTCACAACCTGTTGCATCGCAATATTTTTCCTTGACAAAGCCCAAGAGTTTCCCCAATATTTAGTCAAATTTGATACGCCACCACCCCAACCAACCAAGGAGACCCAAGATGAAAACGCTTGAACCCACCAAAATCGCACAGCAGATCATTGAATTTCAGAAAACCGCCTTTGACAATACCTTCAATGCCATGGTTATGGTTCAGAATCAGACAGAAAAAATGGCCGAGACCTTTCTCAGCAAAAACAACATGATTCCCGAAGAAGGGCAGAAGATGCTTCAGGAGTGGATGCTGGCCTTTAAAAAAGGGCAGGAAGACTTCAAAAAAACCGTAGACGAAAACTTCAAAAAATTTGAATCCCTCATTGTGGAATCCACAGCAAAAACAGAAAAAGCCGCTGGCAAAGCCGCCAAGTAGGCAAAAATCCATACAAACAGGACCTCCCCCGTTCCTGTGCCTGTCCTGCACCTTCCCCATGAGCATGGGGAAAGTGCAGGCAGCATGGGCTTTTCCTTGTACGTCGCATCTTAAAAAACAGAAAGGCCGCTCCCATGGACCAGAAAACTTTCGTCAAATCCCTGCTTGGCTATAATAAAACCGCCTTTGATCAGTTCCTTTCCGCATCCAACATGGCACAGGAGCAAATGGAAAAGCTCGCAGAAATTCTCTTTCTCCAGGAAAGTACGCCTGAAGAATCGAGAAAAATGGTTGAGGACTGGTTGGGCAACCTGCGCCAGGGCCGCAAAGACATCCAGGAATCCCTGGAAAATTCTTTCCGTCAACTGGAAACCTATATGCTTTCCCTGATCCCCTAGATCGATTTCGCTACCCCGGGTCTGATTCAACCAGAATCCCCCTTCACCTGCGCTTACACTCTCCCCAACCGGAGGGAACCCGGCATGCGCAGGAAAGTAAAGCTTCTGGGCAACTTAAAGCGCTTCAACCCCTCAGGCAAATACAGGACTGGACCCAAATTTGCTCCGGGTATGACGAAAATCCACACCTTGAAAATCGCCATATTTTTTCGCACCCGGACACCAATGCCAGGCAAAGCGATTTTCTTCTTTGCCTCCACACCCTATTTAAGGATTCTTTCATGAGCGCTGGAGACAACAAGCCTTCGGGCTGGTTTCAATTTCCCGGTTTTGACGTATCCTCCTTTCTACCTCCCCACATTTCCTTCAACCCCCTTCAGGATTGGCTCAAAGATCAGAAAGCGAAAGGGGCTTCGGGTCTCTGGCCCACGCCCTTCCCCTTTCCCGATCTCAGCAAGGCAGGTATGGAATGGTACACACTGGCCACAGAACAGATGCAGACAGCTCTTGAAGAATACTGGAAGCTGATGGGCCTTGTACCTCAGAACGAGTATGACCGCCTACTGCAACAATACAATGCCATCAAACGAAAAATGGAAGAAGAAGAGCAGAAGAAGGAAAAAAAGGGCGAACAGGAAAATGCGAAACTGAAGGAAATTCAGGAAGCCCTCAAGACTGCGGAAAATCAGATTCTCAAACTTGAAGAAGAGCTTAAAAAAGCGGCTGTGCAGCAGGAAGCCAAAAAAGAACCTGTAAAAACCGCGCCAAAGGCTTAAAAGCACATCCGAAAAAAAAATCAGGCACCATGCCGTTTCCGCTGGGGAGCTTGCCCCAGCGCGGGAGACAAAAATTCAAGGGACAGATCCATCACGACGGATCTGCGCCATCCCATCCGAAAAAGCGTTAAAAGGGGCTTGTTTTCCATGGAAGATTTGTCGAATTTCTAAAACATCCCTTCCACAAACCTGGCCCCACTTTTTTTTACTGTCAGAATGGCCTCGGCAAGGGCGCGATCTTCGGGTTTTGTGAGTTTGATGTTGATCCGGCTGCCCGGAATGTACTTTACCGCATGTCCCATGGTCGCCACCAATCCCGCATCATCGGTCTCTTCCCACATGTTCGCAAGGGCCATGGCATGGGCCTGTCGCAGAAGCTTGGCGCAGAAAGCCTGGGGAGTCTGCACAGCCATAACCTGCTCGCGGTTCAGGGCTTCGGACTTCCCACCAGGAAGCCGTCTACGGAGTGTGTCCACCAGATCCACAGCCAAGCTTGCAGCACCAAAGGCTGCGGCTGCGGCCAGCACTTCCCGGATATGCCAGATTTCCACAAAGGGCCTTACGGCATCATGAATGAGTACAAAGGGAATGTTTGCATCCGAAACCGCCAGTCCCGAAGCCACGGAGGCTTGGCGCGTAGGTCCTCCCGGAGCCAGGGTCAGGGGTTTTTGTAGCTCCAGGCCAGGCAGAATCCGATTCCGGACATCATCCATATCCTCTAAAGGGAGTACAAGAACAAGGCTTTCCACCTCCGGACTCTGGTCCAGGGTTCTGAGGCTGTGCCCCATGAGAGGCAAGTCCCCGACAAAGAGATACTGCTTGCGCACATCCCCTCCCATCCGGGTTCCACTTCCCCCTGCCACCACAATCGCCACCGCAGACACCATACGCCTCCCTGCGCCCCGCCTTTGCCAAAAAGCATTAGGCCAAGGCCACGCTAAAATCCCTGCATGGATGGAAAGCCCTGTTTCTACAACCAGCAGAGCGGCCCTGTTTCTATATTTTCCGTAAAAAAATTAACGCAGATAGGCCAATTCTTTGGGCAAGGGAATCCCCTTACCCATGGTGTCCTCCCCATAATTCACACTGGCGAGGATCTGTATGTCCCTTAAGGCGCGCACATCACCTTTGAAACGCACCTCCTGGATAGCTTCCTTCTGAATTTTCCCCCCTGCCCACTGGATATCCAGAACGCTGGAAGCATCGAACCGGGCATCCCCCACACACAACTCCACCCTCCCGCCATAATGCTGCACAATTTTTGCCACCATGAGGCTAGGGCGGCTGTGAAAACCCAGCTTCACAGGAATGCCCACGGTAATACATCCTTGCTCCACATGGGCATTGAGAAGCTCTTTGGCCAGCTGGGTTCCCGAATTCAGAAAATGATTCACATAATAGAGAGCATAATTTACGGTTCTGTCTAAGAGTCTTTCCGGATCCACGTAATCACAAAGCACCTCTTGGACACGCTTGTACGTATCTTTAAAACCCCTGACCCTCAGATGGCGCTCATAATAGTGCAAGAGGCGGCCCACAATCTGAAGAAGGTGGAAGGAAACGGAAAAATGCGCCCTTAACTGCTTCAGCTCCCGGTTTCCGAAACGATAGCCCCCATGGATGACGTATGTATCAAAGGAAGATTGCAGGTTGTGAAGAAGAACCTGAAAACGCCGCATTTCCGCTTCATTGACCTTTTCCGGAATGAGCTCCAACATCTCCGCATAAGGATACGGCTCATAGAATCCGAAATGCTCAAACGCCTTTGCCGTTGAGAGAAATTCGCTGGCAATCTTGACAATGTAGTGACTCTGAAAGGGAAGGGCCTCCTCCTCATCATCAATATTATGCTCCAGCATCTCGGAGGTGATAACGCCTGGAAAATCCTGGGGCTCAAAGGAGGCCGATGGCAAGGGAATCTGCAGTTTCGCAGCCTCTTTGAGGATCACAGGTGCAATGCGGACCAGGATGCCATTTAAAAATTCCAAAGTGGCTTCCCCTTCCTTGCGGAAAGTCAAGGCATCCCCCAGTTCGTAAAAATCCAGGCGGTTCAGAATATGCTGCTGAGCATAGCAACCCAGGCCAATATGCCTCACCGTTGCCGCAAGCTCTCTGTAAAAATACCAGAGCCGGTTATTCTTGGCTCCATGAAAATCCAGAAAATCTTCCAGCAGGTGAGAGGTTGAAATCAGTTTTGAATACATGCGTTTGGTAAAGTAATGACGCGGCTCCAGAAAGCGCGTGATATAGATACAGCATCTCAGGTAATCTTCTGAATAGATCTTCACTTTTTCCGAAAAGGTAATCTTGCAGCAAAGCTCTTCCACGTTTCCCCCGATTATCCATGGACATCAGTCCTGTTCCACTCCAGATACGGACACCGAAGGTCCACACTTGGCAGAGGACGCCATCCAAAAGAGATCCCCTTGCACGGATCATCAAGGGGCAGAAGCCGTAAAAACAACCGCCAGGATCGCAGATACGGATCACTGGCGGTTATGCTGCAAACGGTCAGAGCAGATCGTAAGCCGAATTCTGTTCCCCGGTCCGGTTACCCGGAAAAGGGTGACGACCATTCATCTAGGACCGCCGTTACCGACGGCCTCAAGCGACCTACCCGGAAGCAGAGCGGGCCACCCTACGCTTCCCTATTTGGTCTTGCACCGGATGGGGTTTACCCAGCTGCCCCGGTCACCCGGAACACTGGTGCGCTCTTACCGCACCCTTTCACCCTTACCCTCTCCCAAAGAGAGGGCGGTCTACTCTCTGTTGCACTTGCCTTCGCGTTGCCACGACTCCACGTTATGGAGCATCCTGCCCTCTGGTGTTCGGACTTTCCTCCCGGACATCTCTGTCCCGGCGGTCGTCTGCCCTGCTCTCACCGTCTGCGCAGATCATCATAGGTTGCTTTTACCCAAAAGTCCAGAATGTATGCCACAAGCATCCTGCCTTAGGGTCAGAGACTCAGAGAGATATCGCTGGGAAAGCTCCGACCTCTCGTTCATCCTGATCCATCGCTCCGCGCCTTTTACCCCCTGGCTACGCCCCATTCCAGTAGACAATACGGTTACAGCGCGGGCATCGGTTAATGGCGTTACACCTTTGCAGCTCAATGCAAAACTGGGGCGGCAGACTCATAAAACAGCCCTTACAGATGGTGCCACTGACACAAGAAACTCCCACACCGTTGCCCAGACGCACGGCCTGGTCAAACAATTTAAGCAGACGGGCCGATGCGCCAGCTCCCAGATCTTTACGCTCTGCTTCCAGGGCTTCAAGTGCCACGCGTTCCTGGGAACAGGAAGCCAGCAACTCGGCTTTTTGCTGTTCCACGTGCGCAGTTTCGGCCTTTACCCTCTCCCGAAGCTCGGCCAGCGCTGACTCCATGCCCGTAATCTGATCAATCAGTCCGACCATGGCTTCCTGGATACGACCATTCACCTTGCGATTATCATCCATTTCCCGGAGAAGCACCTGATAGTCCCGGTTATTGGTTACGGTCCTCAGGGTCTGCTCGCTTTTCTTCAAGCGCTCCTCATTGTGACGGAGATCATCCTCAAAACCTGCATACTGTTTCTTCAGTTTTGCCAGGGAGTCTTCCTTTTCTTCAAGGATCAGGCGCTCGCGGTCAAGGGTTGCCTCCAGCTCGCCCTGACGCGCTGTCACATCCCGAATAGCTATCCGTAACTCCTGGGCCCGGGTTTCCGTCTCCTGAAGACGGATCAGAATATCGAGTTCATGCTTCACCGTTGGATTCATAAGGAATCATCCTAATAGGCCGATGGCCGAAAAACTGTCTGCGAGCAGCCCATTCCCGCAGACAAGCCATATCTTCAGGACCCATACGGGTCCGTTCCTAGACTGTGAGAAAAGGGTCTTTCCGGGAAGAAAAAGGAACTATCCCGACTCCCTGGATGTCCCTTGCTTTCAGGGCTCCTGCCAGACGCTCCACCAGAAGATCCACAACCATGGACTCCGTTCCGAAATGCCCCGCATCCACCAGGGAAAAACCCTGATCCAGGACTTCCATGGCTTCATGGTATTTTACATCCCCGGTCAAAAGAACATCCGCGCCAGCCTTCAGGGCATCAGACATCAGCCCCGCTCCGCTTCCCGTACATACAGCCACACGACGCACGGCCCTCATGGGATCCCCCACCATGCGCACATGGGTAAGATCAAGGTCTTTTTTTGTTTTTTCCGCAAAGGCTTCTAGACAAAGGGGGCCAGGCAAATCTCCCACCCTTCCCAGGCCTGCGCCTGAAAGGATTTCACCTGCAGGGATGCCATCCACCCGGGCTTCGGGACATAGAGCATGGAGCCTTGCCCTTATCCCCCTCACGCGATCCGTTGCAAGCCTCGCGCGACCAATCACGCCTTCCGTGTCCATGGACGCCCACCACACAACACCTCCATCCGTCTCCTCGAAAAGCCGATGAACCCGGTCTTTCATTTTTGCAGGAACTTCCACATGCAAAAGAGTCTGGGAACGCTTTTTTCCCTCCGTAAGAGGCTCAATCCTTGCCAGACCGATCTTTTGGCACAACGCGTCATTCAATCCCCCGGGAACACTGTCCAGGTTGGTATGGGCAGCATAGATACTCAGGCTGTTCCGTACCGCCGCTCCGATGATACGGCCTGCGGGCGCGCCAAGGTCAAGATTTTTCAGAGGACGAAAAAAGAGAGGATGATGCACCACAAGGAAATCCACACCCTCCTGAATCGCTTCAGAGACCACTTCAAAGGTCGCGTCCAGCGCCACTCCCATACGACGGACAGGTTGCTGGGGGTGGCCCACCTGAAGCCCCACAGGATCCCAGGATTCCGCATACTCCGGCGGTGCAATCTCCGCCATGATTCCCATACAGTCATCCACTCTCAGTGGCATCCGGCCTCCTTGGAAAAGAAAAGGGCGGTGCAGGATATTTTCCCACACCGCCCTCTTTTTAATGTTTTCTACCCTGTACCAGAGTTACTCCCCGGATGCGTTCCGGTCTTAGCACCACAGGAAGCATGAAATCCGTCCTGTGGATACCTCTGCCCATCCATCTGTGATGACCCAGGATCCTGTACAAGGAAATGAAGCCTCTTTTCAATACGAAACACCTGTAAAGATAAAAATAAGCTTTATTATGATCTGGTGGGCCCACCTGCTTTTGAATTGTTTTCTATACTATCAAAATCAAAAGCTTTTCTGGCAGGCTCTTTTCCAGATTACTTATCTATTACTTATTCAGCGACTACTATCCAAAATATTCTTATCTTGCTTGCTGCCAGTCCCCATTGTTTCAACCCGTACTAAAGGAGAGCAAGGAGGCAATGCCTTGTATCTCTTTGCAGTGTAAATCCAAGCGCGGTTTTTACCACACTTCAAAACAATACCCAGCCCAGGAAGGAATGTCAAGACTCGCGTGGCGATTGCAATTTCATGCCCCTGCTCAGGGATTTATCCCGCAGCTTCCGCCATTACACAACGCTGTCACTTGTCCTGATCTCCCCCCCTGCCCTATCGCTCCTTCAGTTCATCCCCAGCTTATCCCAGGGAATTTCCACCTTCTCATTGTTCAGAATTTTTTTAAAGGAAGCCACATCCAGACGACAATGCGGGCGACATGTCTTCGGGCAGCAGACAGGCAATGGATTCCTTGGGAAAATCGAGAAAGATGTTCTTGAAATTGTGATCGTGGGAAATCATAGCGCCTCTTATTCCTCCTCCTCGCCCCTCCCCATAACCTTCCTCCCCCTCTCCACCACCAGATCCTTTTCCTTCTCCCTGGCCCTTTCTCTCCCCCTTTGCTCCAGAATGCTTTCCCAGTCCGCAGAGCCGCCGCGCACCTCGGCAATGGCTTCCCCAAGGGTCATGATGTTGCTGTTCATGGCATCAATAATGGCAGAAATCTCTTT
>NZ_JAVETM010000118.1:0-2635 GCF_034006065.1 Desulfobotulus sp.
CTCTGGCCAGGCTGGAGATGCCCATGATCTGGCCGAGAAGCTGCCCGGAAACCATGCCGACAGCCCCCGCACCCATGAAACCGGCCCCAAGCTGCACGCTCACATTGGTGCAGCTCTGGAGAATACGGGTTTTGCCGATGCGGGTATAATCCCGGTTTCGGATGGCCCAGTAGTTGAACGCCTTGTAAGAGCCGACAAAAAGAAGGCCGGGAGGAAGCAGCCAGAGACATGTGGCGAGTCCTGGCGCGCCTGTCCAGCGGACAATGGGATCATGGAGCAAAAGGACCGTGAAAAAGGCGAGGATGGCTACGATGGCATTGATGATCAGGGCAAGCACGAGCAGGTGTCTGGCATTGAGATCCCGTGGCGGCAGGGGAATGGCGATTTCGTATCGAAGGCTTGAAATGACCGCCACAACGGAAATCATGGCCCAGAAAACTCCGAAAACACCAAAGTCATCCGGGGCATAAAGCCTTGTCAGCAGGGGGGTGGCAGCAATGAGGAGGAGCTGACCGGCTGCTGTGGAAGCCATCAGTGTCAGGATGTTTTTTAAAAAATTCGGTAAAGAGAAAAACTTTTTCAAAATCAGCTTTCACGGAGTCCCATGGCCAGGCATTTTTTCTCGGTACGCGCACCGGCTTCCAGGGAAGTTCTGTGGGCGTTTTTTGTGTACAGAAATACGAATTCGGGTGCCTTAGCGCCTTTTCAGGGAAGGGGCTGGGTGGCCTTTTCATGCTCCAGGGCAATCTGAATCTGTTTGCGCAGTTCAATGCAGAAAGGAGCCATCACACCGGCTCCAAAGGAGATGAGGCATAAAAGGATCCACTTTTTTTTCCGACTGACCCGGACAAGGCTCCGGGAGGCCTGTTGCAGGGTTTCTCCGGGACGCAGTTCTGCCATCTGGTTTTCCGCCTGCCATATTTTATCCATATAGCGCACGGCAAGCACTTCTGAGCCGGGGTTGGTTTCATGGAGCCGTGTGAGGGCTTCGCGGGCTTCCTGGACCTGACGCTGGAGCAGGGCTTTTTTGTTTTCAAGGAAGAGCGTGTCATTTTCAAAGGTGTTCTGGATGATGGTTTCATGCAGCTTTTGGATGGTGGCTGCGTGTTTTTCACTGGACACGGAATGCAGGAATAAAAGACCGGATTCCTGGGAGCTGGTCACATCCAGGGTAAAGGGCAGTTTTCTGAGTCCCTGGGCTTCAAGCAGGTTCCGGACGATCTTGTCTGCGTAGTGCTGCCGGATGAAATCTTCCGTTCCCTTCAGAGGAAGGACTGTTTTTCCGGGGGCGAGTTCTGCGGCCTTGTAAATGGTGGCATAGGCATACCGATCTCCCTGGTAGTAAATCAGGAAAAGCAAGGGAAGAAAGGTGACGAGGAAGGCTGCCACAGCCCACCGCCAATGCAGGGCGAGGGTTTTGGCAATGCTGACCACGGAAATCATGTCGCCCCGGTCGTAGGGGTTTCCGGGTGTCAGGGAGAGGGGATGGTTCATGATGGTCTATAACCTTTCTTCCAGCAGACGCAGCAGGTATTGGCCGTATCCGGTTTTCTTGAGACCTTCGGCGTGCTGCTGGAGGGTCTCGGCGCTGAGCCAACCCTTGCGGAAGGCGATTTCTTCAAGGCAGGCGATTTTCAGCCCCTGGCGCTGTTCGATGGTATGGACAAACTGTCCTGCTTCCAGAAGGGATTCATGGGTTCCCGTATCCAGCCAGGCAAACCCCCGCCCCAGGAGTTCAACGGAAAGGGTTTGATCTTCCAGATAAAAACGATTCACATCCGTTATTTCAAGCTCTCCCCTGGCAGAGGGTCGTATGGATCTGGCCACATCCACGACGCGGTTATCATAAAAATAAAGACCTGTCACGGCATAACTGGATTTGGGTTGAGGGGGTTTTTCCTCAATGTCCACCACCTGGCCCTGGGGATCAAAGGCAATAACCCCGAAACGCTGGGGATCGGATACGTGATAACCGAAAATGGTGGCTCCGTGGTTCCTTTCGGATGCGGTTTTAAGTTTGGGGGAAAAATGCTGACCATAGAAGATGTTGTCCCCCAGGATGAGGCAGCAGGGATGACTGCCGATAAAGTCTTTTCCGATGATAAAGGCCTGGGCCAGTCCGTCCGGAGACGGCTGAACCGCATAGTCCAGGCGGATGCCAAAACGGGAGCCATCCCCCAAGAGTTTTCTGTATGCAGGCAGATCCTCAGGGGTTGAAATCACAAGGATGTCCCGGATTTCCGCAAGCATGAGTACGGAAAGGGGATAATAGATCATGGGTTTGTCATAGATGGGCAGGAGCTGCTTGGAAACACCCAGGGTAATGGGATGCAGGCGTGTACCGGATCCTCCGGCGAGAATAATACCTTTTCGCAGAATCATAAAAATGCTTCCTGTGGCCTGCGGCGGCTAGGCTTGGGGTATTCCGGGCCTGGCAGACTGGAGAAGGGCGTGGAAAATTTTGTATCCATGGGAAAACAGAGCCTTTTTACCGGGCGTCCGGAGGAAGGGGCGGCCCTGTGAGGGGATAAATTTCCTGGATATAGCGGATAAAGGCCTGGCAAAGGGGCGAAGGGGTGCGGTCCTTGTGCCGGGTGAGGTAGAAGTTGCGCCGCAGATCGGCACCCTCCACCTT
>NZ_JAVETM010000119.1:0-2616 GCF_034006065.1 Desulfobotulus sp.
CATGATCTACACCCACACCGTTGTTTCCACGACCATCAAAGAAAAGAAAAGTCCCCTGGATTTTGAGGAGATGGTTTTCTGACCATCCGCGCAAAGACTCCCTGAAGGTATGACTTCCTGCATATACCTTTCATCCCGCAGCAGAACCCGGCCCCTTGCTGGGAGTTTTTCATTTTTTCTTTTCTTGAGGATGGACTTGAGGGGAACATCAGGGGTAAAAACCAGGGGATGCGACTCCAGGCCATGAGAGAGCACGGCCTGCCCCTCGCCCTCCCCGGCCTGGAACCCTTACGGTGCCTTCCGCTGGTGAAGGTGCACGGCATCCGGGGCGCGGGGAAAGCGATGAGGATGGGGAGTCGGGTGCCCTCAGTTATGCGATTTCAATTTTTTTAATTCATATCCAATAGTCTCAGCACTCAAATCCTGCTCATTTGGCCAGATGATTCCGCAAAAGAAGGGTTTTACTTGCTTAAAATAATTTTTATCCTGTAACTGTTTAAATACGCCTTTATCTAAATAAGGTTTAACGTCAAATATCCCGGTTCGGCCATCAGACAATTCAACAAATAAGGTATAATCATCATTTGCATTGACTTTTTTTACCTTTAACATTGTTCACCTCAACGGTTCTATTTTATGGGGTTGCTGGCCTTCGACGGCCAATTTCCAGTTGGCTATCAAATCCTCCTGGTGGATTTCAACCCATGCTTGTATCAATTTGAGTTTTTTGTTTGGCATTTCACCACTTAAAACTTCACCTTCGGGTATTGAAATGACAGCATCATATTCAGCATAATTGGCATGAATATGAGGTGTTTTATGTTCTTTATTATCAAAATAATACATGTAAATGATTATTCCATAAAACAGCGAAATAGTTGGCATGTTAATATCTCCATTATCATTTTCCGATCTATTTTCAGGCTTCCATCCAGTAGACTTTATGAATTTATCAAGTTCTCTTGCTGGAATTATTCTCGTCATGATCAAATAGTCTTAGTCTGCGTTTGGCGCATAATGCTCAGCCTGAGGTGACAACTACCCTAACACAGGGGGGCATGGAATGCGGTGATATGGCTTAAATGCTCACAGGGGAATATCTGTTCACAGGCCATGATGTCGTCTTTTGCCGCTTTCAGCCATTCCAGGGCCATCCACCTGTTCGGAGTCTTCATAGAAGCCTTTGTCCTTTCTCGTGAATTTCCCTGGAAAAAGAGCTGTTGGCCCTGATAAAGTTTTCGCTCATGGTGCGGGTGTGGACAATGAGATCAATCCCCCGTTTTTTTCGGATATCCTGCATGGACCGGGAATAGCGCCTTGCCAGCGTTCTTTTTTCTTCCCATGTGGCAGGGATGAAATTGTCCTTTGTGACAATGTAAAGATCAATGTCACTGTCTTCCGTGGCTGTTCCGGCGGCATGGCTTCCGAAAAGAATGACTTTTTCCGGATTCATGGGCCGAAGGCAGCGGATAATTTCTTTTTTCAGGGCTTCGATGGTTTCCGTCATTGTGTGAGGGTCTCCACTGTGAGGGGCTTTCAAGCTCATGACTTTACTATACAGCATCCAGACAAAGAATCCAGCCTGAGAACGGCGGATGCGGACAATGAAAAAGGAGGGGCTGTCCATGGACGGGATGGGGGAAAACCTTGCCGGATTCCGCCTGCAACGGCTGGAGGTGCTGAACTGGGGCACCTTTGACGGGCAGGTCTGGAGCCTGATGCTCAATGGCAGAAACGCCCTGCTCACCGGCGATATCGGTTCCGGCAAATCCACCCTGGTGGATGCGGTCACCACCCTTCTTGTGCCCAGCCACCGCATTGCCTACAACAAGGCCGCAGGGGCCGAATCCAGGGAGCGCAGCCTGCGCTCCTATGTGCTGGGACATTACAAATCCGGCCGCAGCGAAACGGGTGGCAGCGCGAAACCCGTGGCTCTGCGGGAGCCGGGAGCCTATTCGGTCATCCTCGGTGTCTTTGCCAATGCGGCATACGGAAAAACCGTGACACTCGCCCAGGTGTTCTGGATCAAGGAGCTTCTGGGGCCGCCTGCCCGGTTTTTTGTGGCCTCTGAGTCGGATCTCTCCATCATTGCCGATTTTTCCGGATTCGGTTCAGACATGAAGGAACTTCGGAAAAAACTGAAAAAATCCCAGGCCAGCATTTTTGAGAGTTTTCCTCCCTACGGGGCCTGGTTTCGCAGACGTTTTGGCATTGAAAACGAGCAGGCCCTGGAACTTTTTCACCAGACCGTTTCTCTGAAGTCCGTGGGCAATCTTACGGATTTTGTCCGCAGCCACATGCTGGAACCCTTTGATGTGGCTCCCCGCATCGCAGCCCTGATTTCCCATTTTGACGATCTCAGCCGGGCCCATGGGGCGGTCTTGAAAGCCAAGGATCAGGTGGAGCGTTTAAGCCCCCTTGTGGCGGACTGCGAGCGCCATGGAGCCGAGGTGCAGGTTTCAGAAGAACTGCGCCAGTGCCGGGACAGTCTCAAGGCCTGGTTTTCCCTGATGAAAAAGGAGCTTCTGGAAAAACGGCTGCAAGGCCTCAGCGAAGAGCTGGAGCGTCAGGCTGTTCGGGAAAAGACCCTGGAAGAAAAACGAAAAACCCTTCAGG